>NZ_JBIMPP010000024.1:0-109250 GCF_043906805.1 Actinomadura sp. SCN-SB
TGTGGGCCGGAACTCACGAAGGCAAAAGCCGCACGAGGGTGGCCGCGTCATCTGGCTGGCGGCGCGCAGGTAGGCGCTGCGAGGTGAGGGCGTACGCATGGAGACGAGGCGGGCAGGGGCCTGTAGCGGGCAGGCAGCGTGAGCAGCGTGCGGGGCGCCTCACGTGAGGGGTCAGGTGGGCAGGGTGAGTTGCTCGGGGACGGGGCGGGGCGGGGTTCGCGCGGTGGCGGGAGCTCGCGGGCCGGTGCGCCTTCGGGTGCCGCGGTGGTGGGAGGAGCGGCCCACGCCGTACTTGGCGGCCAGTTCGCGTACCTGCGCGGCGATGCGGTCCTGGTAGGCCCGCGGCGCGTATGCGCCACGGGCGTACAGGCGCGCGTACGGGACGATCAGTTCCGGGTAGTGCTCGCGCAGCCACGACAGGTACCACTCGCGCGCCCCGGGACGCAGGTGCAGCGTGATCGGGGTGACCGATGTGGCGCCCGCCTCGGCGATCTGCTTCACCGCCGCCTCCAGCTGCGCGGGCGTGTCGGTCAGATACGGCAGCACCGGGCCCATCAGCACCGCGCACCCGATCCCCGCCTCGTTCAGCGCGGCGCACACCTCCAGCCGCCTGCCCGGCGCCGGTGTGCCCGGCTCCACCAGCCGCCACAGGTCACGGTCCACGAACGCCGCCGACACCGCCGTGCTCACCTCGGTGCGCTCGGCCGCCTCGAGCAGCAGCGGCAGATCCCGCAGGATCAGCGCGCCCTTGGTCAGGATCGAGAACGGGTTGGCCGCGTCCCGCAGCGCCTCCAAGATCCCCGGCATCAGCCGGTAGCGGCCCTCGGCGCGCTGGTAGCAGTCCACGTTGGTGCCCATCGCGATGTGCTCGCCCCGCCACCGCGGCGCCGCCAGCTCCCGCCGGACCCGCTCGGCCGCGTTCACCTTCACCACGATCTTGGAGTCGAAGTCGGCGCCCGAGTCCAGATCCAGGTATTCGTGCGTCTTGCGGGCGAAACAGTTGTGCGACACCACGCCGCCGGCGATGAAGTCCCCGGTCCCGGTGGTGATGTCGTACAGGTCCACCTCCACGCCCAAAGCCTGGACCGACACCACCCGCGTCCCCTCCGCGGGCCGTACCCGCGTTCCCTCCAGGGCATCGGCGGCCCCGCGCGTGGACGCGGGGTCCAGGGCGTGCAGGAGCCGCAGCCGTGCCGCGCCGGTCAGGCCCAGCCGGCGCAGGGCCTCACCGGCGCGCGCGGCCGGCGGCGAGCCGGGACGGGGGCCGCCCTCCAGCTCCAGGCCCGCGTCCCAGCAGCCCGCCAGGAAGCCCTTCAGCCACCCCTCCGGTGCCGGGGCGGGCCAGGTGTCGCCGGGCGGGCCCGCATCCTGGGCGGGCGGCTCGTCGAGGAAGTCGAGGAAGCGGCGTGCGCGGCGGCGCGCCGCGCTCTCCAGCCCGCGGGTTTCCGGGGGTGCGGCCTGCGCGAGGGCGTGCAGGTAGCCGCGGCGGTAGTCGTCGTCGTGCTTGGGTGGCTCGGCGAAGCCGCCGCCCATCCCGATCAGCACGTCGCCGGGGCGCAGCACGGACCGGTCACCGGCGGCGGGGGAGGGGGCGGGTTCGCCGGTGTGGGCGGCGACGTGGCACCAGCCGCGCCCGGTCAGGAACCGGTGGTCGGCGCTGGCGGTCAGGGCGGTGCCGTCAGCGAGCCGGACCCGGTAGGCGGGCTTGCGGGTGCGCCAGTGGTCCAGCACGCGGGTCGCCACGAGGCGGCGGCGTCCCGGGCCGGTGCCGTAGATCGCGTCGCCGGGACGCAGGTCGCGCAGCGGTACGGTGCGGCCGTCGGCGGCCAGGACCGGCGTGTCGCCGTCCAGGCAGTACGAGCAGGCGTGCGAGCACCCCCGGTAGGGGTTGATCGTCCACCGGAACGGCACCCGGGAGGACGCGGGCACCTTGTTGATGATCGTCCTGGCGTGGATCTCGTAGAAGGTCATCCCGCGGAACTCGGGGGTGTCGAACGTCCGCGCCACCGCGCCCCGCTCGATCAGCGGGAGGGCGGGACCCGCGGCCCCGTCGCCGTCCCCCTCGGCCAGCCGCAGATGGTCCCAGCGCACCCCGATCCCCCTTTTCGAACACCGAAACGATAGAACGCGTGTTCGATGATCGCAAATGGCGGGAAGGATGTCGCAGGCGGAGGCGTTGGAGGCAGGAACCGCCTCGGGCGGCGAATCCTTTACCACAAGCGACCGGAGGGACGGCCACCGTTACGCGCGAACCATGCCGGCCCGTGCGTAACAATGGCGCATCATGACTTCGCCAACGAAGATCATCACCAGGGTGGGGGCGGCGGCTCTCGCCGCGACGACGCTGACGGCGTGCCTCCCCGCCACCGGGGAGAACGGCGCCCAGGAGGCGATGCCGCCCGGCGCCAAGGGCGAATGCCCCGCGGTGAAGGCGCCCGGCGACTCCGCGCATCGCCAGCTGCGCGCCATGTGGATCGCCACCGTCGGGGGCGCCGACTGGCCCAAGCCCGGTGACCGCGGCGGCAAGGAGCGCCAGCAGGCGTCCTTCCGCAAGCTGATGGACACCGCCAAGGCGATGAACCTCAACGCCGTCGTCGTGCAGATCCGCCCCAACTCCGACGCCTTCTACGACTCCCCCTACGAGCCGTGGTCACAGTGGATCACCGGCAAGGCCGGCAAGGACCCCGGCTACGACGTGCTGGAGTTCATGCTCGCCGAAGCGCACAAGCGCAACCTGGAGTTCCACGCCTGGTTCAACCCGTACCGCATCAGCCGCCAGGCCGACCTGAGCAAGCTCCCCGCCGACAGCCCCGCCCGCCGGCACCCCGAATGGGTCCGCAAGTACGGCAGTGGACTGTGGTACGACCCGGGGGTGCCGCAGGTGCGCGAACTGGCCACCAACGCGGTCATGGACGTGGTGCGCAAGTACGACATCGACGCGGTGCACTTCGACGACTACTTCTACCCCTACCCCGAGGGCGGCAGGTACCCCGACCAGGCCACCTACAAGGCGTACGGCAAAGGCAAGAGCCTGGCCGAGTGGCGCCGCGGCAACGTCGACACCCTCGTGCGGAGCCTGTCGCAGAAGATCCACCAGGCCAAGCCGTGGGTGCGGTTCGGCATCAGCCCGTTCGGGGTGTGGCGCAACAAGACCTCCGACCCCGCCGGGTCCGACACCAGGGCGCTGCAAAGCTACGACGACCAGTACGCCGACACCCGCAAATGGGTCAAGGAGGGCTGGGTCGACTACATCACCCCGCAGCTGTACTGGTCGATGAACGACCCCCGCGCCTCCTACACCACCCTGGTCAGGTGGTGGTCCGACCAGGTCAAGGGCACCGGCGTGCAGCTGACCATCGGGCAGGCCGCCTACCGCGTGGGCAGCGACGCCACCTGGCGCGACCCCGCCGAGCTGTCGCGGCACCTGGCCTTCAACAAGCGGTACCCGCAGGTGCGCGGCGACGTCTACTTCAGCGCCTCCAGCCTGGCCGCCAACACCCGCGGCTTCGCCCAGAAGCTGCGCGACGACCACTACCAGCGCCCCGCGATCCCGCCCGTCGCCAAGGGCGGCCGCGCGCCCATGCCCGCGGGGGATGTGAGCGCCACCGCCGAGGGCGGCGGCAAGGGCGTGGAGGTGCAGTGGCGCCCGTCCCGGGGCAGCACCGCCTACGCCGTGTACCGGGTCGCCGGGCGCAAGCCCGCCTGCGCCCCGGTCGACCCCGGCGCGCTCATCGCCACCGTGCGCGGCGGCGGCATCATCGACCCGGGCGCCAGGAGCGGGAAGACCTACACCTATTACGTCACCGCGCTCGACCGCACCCACCGCGAGAGCGCGCCCGCGCGCGGCGCGACCGTCACCGGGGGATAATGATCTTGGTCCGGGGGGAGGAACCAGGCAGGTGACCCCCCCGGAGGTACGAGCATGGCGCTGTCGATGGAGGAGCGGCGGATCCTCGCACAGATCGAGATCCACCTGAGCGAGGACGACCCGCGGCTGGCCCATCGTCTGGAGAAGTTCGGCCGTCCCGCGTCCCGCGCGCGGGACGCGAGGCCCCGCCGCCGCGTGAAGATCATCGCGGCGGCCGTCGTGGTGACCGCCTTGGCGGTGGGCGTCGCCACCGCCGTCCTGAGCGCCTTCTCCTAGCGCCACCAGCGACAACCCTGACCGCGACCCGGGGGCGTGTGCGCGCCGCACGTGCCCCCGGGTTCTGAACGTGCCTCGCCGCGCCGGCACGGCACAGCGAAAGAACGCCGATGCCCCGGCCCGATCACTGATCGGGCCGGGGCATCGGCGTTCAGGCCGGTGTGGTGGTCGCCTCACGGCGAAAGGCACAACGAGGTTCCAGCCACGGACCGCGAGGCCCGGCGGTATTCCTCGAAGGCAAAGGGTAGAGCCCGGGGGACACATGCCACACCGACACCGTCCACCTTAACGGCAACCACCCCCTGCTCATTCCCGATCTGACCATGTGTCACCGATCACCTAGCCCCGGGGTGACGGCGACCTGAGCCGGTGCTCCCCCTTCCACACGGATGCGTCCACATTGGTACAAGGACGCGGGGAAATGCCACGACCCCGTCCCGGATCTGCGCGGACGGCGCCCGCAAGGCGCCGTCCCGGGCCGCGGGGAAGGCCGGAACGGCGGGGTCTGATCACCCTCACCACCACCGGCACGGGGAACTTTCGGTCCGGCCAGATCTGCGGATGGGGCCCTATCGCGCGACGCAGGCCGGGAAACATGGCTGTAGAGCGCTGACCTGCGGGAACAGTAGAGATGAGGAGACGGGGCATTGAGTGCGAATGGGCTTGGAGCCGAGGGACGGGGGCCGCGGGAGGAACGCGTCGCCCTCTGGGACCTGCCCGCCGAGACCGCAAGCGCCGCCACCGCGCGCGCCCTGACCGGCGCCGCGCTGCGCGAATGGCGCGTGCCCGACCAGGGGGACGTGGACGACATCGTGCTGATGGTCGACGAACTGGTCACCAACGCGATCCTGCACGGCAGCGGCCGGGTGCGGCTGCGCCTGCGGCTGCTGCCGGACGAGGCCAGGCTCACCGCCGAGGTCGGCGACGACAACCCGGTCACGCCCGCGCCCCCCGGCCGCGGCCCCGGCGTCCTGGACTGGGCCGAGGACGGCCGCGGCCTCCTCCTCGTCGGCGCCCTCGCCTCCGCCTTCGGCAGCCGCCCCGAAGGCCACGGCAAGACCGTGTGGTTCTCCCGGACCCTCCGCTCGGTGAACGGCCACGACCCCGCCACACCCGCACCCACGACCGCCACCGCGGCCGGATCCACATCGGCATCGACCACAGGCCCCCAGCCCCTCACCCCCTGAACCGCACCACCCGAGCCACCCGGCGAGCCACCAAGGAACGCCCCCTCGAAACCGCCCCTCCCAGCCCCGAACAGCCCCCGAGCCAGCCCCCCGAGCACGCGCACGCACACCACCCTGAGCCCGTCCCGCACGGACACCCGCCCACGGCACGCACCCGCGAGATGACCCCGGCGGACCCGCGCGCCCCCGTCTACACCTGGAGGGGGCAGCGGTCCGTCAGCCAGATCTCCTCGTCGTCACCGTCCAGGACGGCGGTCACCGGTGGCTCGTCGGTCAGCCGGTCCAGATGCCATTCGATGTGCGCCAGCGGGCTGCGCCAGCCCGCCAGCAGGTCGGCCAGCGGGCGCGGCGGGCCGGGCGGCCCCGACGGGGACGGCTCGGGATAGGCGCCCTCCCACAGCGCGTCGTCGGACTCGGCGCACCAGTGCCCGGCGGCCTCCAGCACCTCCCGCAGGTCGCGGGCCAGCTCGCCCAGGGAGCGCAGCGCCATCGCGTCCTGGATCATCCGTTCCCTGGTGTCGTAGGACGTCTCGCCCTCGAACCCCGCCGGCAGCTCGGGGCGGCGCCCGTCGTACACCGGCGGGTCACCGGTCGCCTCCGCCCGCACCGCCGCGATCTGCCAGCGCGTCCACTCCGCCAGATGCCCCAGCACGCCGCGCAGCGCCGCCGCGCCCCCGCGCCCGGCCCGCACCTCCGCGGCCGCGTCCCGCAGCCGCGTGCGGACGTACTCCAGCCGGTCCAGCGTCCACGCCCGCGCGCGGGCCGCGCCCGCCGGGCCGCGCGGGCCCGGCTCGGCCGGGGGCTTGGGCACCGGCACCCGCAGCGCCGCCAGCAGGTCGTCCAGATCGCGCATGCCCGTGGCCCGCCCCGACAGGTAGGCCGCGCCGACCCGGTCCAGGCGGAACATGCGCGGCCCGTCGCGCATCCGGCACCACCCCACCAGGTATTCGGCGTAGGGCGCGATGACCAGGCCGTGCGCCTCCACGTCGCGGAGGCTGCGGCTGCCGGACTGGTCGGTGTAGGCCAGGCGGACGACCCGCCGCGTGCGCACCGCCTCGGCCAGGGTGTCGCGCACCGGGCCGACCAGTGACGCCGCCTCCGACAGCGGGGCGGGCGGCGCGTCCGGCGGCAGGACGTACCCGCGGCCCCGCTCCGCCGACACCGGCAGCCCGCCATGGGTCAGCAGCTCCAGGTCGCGGCGCACCGTGCGGGCGCTCACCCGCAGCCGCTCGGCCAGTTCCTCGGCGGTGAGCGGCTCGGGGGAGGACGAGCGCAGCTCGGCGACCAGCGCCAGCAACCGGTCCACGCGATTCACGCTCCCATGGTCGCGCGGCCCACCGACATTATGCGGGCAACGACACAACTCCTCACTCACCGTGACAACCGATGCGCCGCGGGAGAACACGGCGTCACCACCGCATCGCCCGGGTGCGGGTCAGGTCAGTTCGGCGGCGACGCCCTCGAAGTCGCCGGCGGTCAGCGCCAGCGTCTCGGCCGCGCCGATCGCCTGGGTGGCCTCCGCGCGTCCCAGCCGGCGGGTGGCGGCGCGGTCGAGGTACGCCTCCACCAGCCGCGCGCCGGTCAGGCGGCCGATCGGGTGCAGCATCGCCAGGTCGCGGTCGGCGACCCTCCACGCGCCGGCGTCCAGCGTCAGCCGCCGCTCCTCGGCCAGCAGCGCCAGCAGCGCGTGCCGCAGCCGCGGATCGCCCAGGTCGGGCAGCCGGACGGCGCGCAGGTCGGTCACCAGCTCCGGTGAGGCCGCCGACAGCTCGCCCACCCGCTCGGGCTCGCAGGTGCCCAGCAGCGCGGTGTCGCTGACGCCCTCCAGCCGCGCCCGGTACAGCGCGGAGGCGAACGCCGCGCCCTGCGGGTGGTCGAGGATGAGCGTGTCCAGCCCTTGCAGCAGCAGCACGTGGCCCGCGTGCTCGTCCAGCGCCGCGCGCAGCCCGTCGGGGCCCGAGTCGCGCAGGTCGTCGGCGTGCATGCCGTGCACCTCGCCGCTGGAGACCTCCACCTCGGCCAGGGCGCGCGCCACCATCCGCGCCACCCTGCGCTGCCCGCTGGAGGGCGCGCCGATCAGCAGCAGCGCCGGGACCGACGCGCTGGACACCTCGTTGCCGCGCAGCCGCTTGGCCCACTTGCCGCGGCGCCGCACCTCGGTGACCACCCGCTCGATGTCGTCGGCGCCGCACAGGAAGCGGATCCCGTACGACTCGACGATCTGCGGGCTGGGACCGGGGTCGGGCGCGGGCGGCATCGGCGGCGGGGGCTCGGGCACCGGCGCGGGCGGCGGCGGCAGCGACGGCCCGTCCACCGCGCCGGGAGCGGGCGGCACGGGCGGGCCGGGCTGGGCGCGGCCGTGCCTTCCCCCGCGCTCGACCCTCGTGGCGGGCGCGTCGTCGCCGAACGGGTCGATGTCGTCCATCGGGTCGGGGTCCATGTGGGTGACCGAGGGGTCGGCGGGCCACGGCGGTGCCGTGCCCGAGCCCACGCCCCTGCCCGCCTGCGGGTCCGGCCGCGCCTCGGCCTGCGGCCCCTCGGGCGCGTCCGCCGACCACGCCGGGGCCGGCGGCGGGGGAGGCGGCGGGATCGCCGCGCCGGGCGCGGACTGCCGTGGCGGCTGCGCGAACGCGTCCGGGGACGCGGCCGCCGCACCTGCCGGCGCGCCTTCCGGCGCCCCGGGCAGGCCCTCGGGCACCGCGCCCGGCACGCCCTCGGGAACGGCGCCGGGGATGCCCTGCGGCGGCGGAGCGGGCGCGCCCTGCGGCGCCCCCGGAGGGGGACCGGACGGGGACGGCGGCGGCGACTGCGGCGGTGACTGCGCCCACGGCTGCGCGGCGGCGCCCCCCGGATCGCCGGGGCTTCCCGGGGCGTCGCCGGGCGGGGACGGGGGCGGGACCGGAGCCACCGGCTGGTCCGGCGCCGCGCCGGGCGACGGGGCCGCGTCGCGTCCGGAGGAGTCCCGTTCGGAGGCCAGGTGCTCGCGGGCCGCCTTGATGATGTCCCAGGCGCTCAGCTCGTCGGTGGACGGCGGGGTGTGCATCGCCGGCCCGGTCAGCTCCGCGGCGATCGCCTGCGGCAGCGCGAACCCCGTCGCGGGCGGCGGGACCTGCGCCAGCCGGCACCAGGTCAGGCCGACGGTGTAGGTGGTGGCCAGCAGCGCCGCCAGGGCGTCGGCGTCGTCGGTGCGCAGCGGGTCGGGCAGCCGGCCGTCCCGCGGCCACAGGTCCCGCAGCGGATGCGCCGCGTCGGTCAGCACGGTGTGCAGGGTGCGGGCGCTGTCGGGGTCCAGCCAGCGCTGCAGCGCCGGCAGCGCGCCCGGCGCGGCCTGCAGGTCGGCGGCCAGCACCGCCACCCCGGCGCGGCGCACCTCGTCGTGCGGGCGGCCGCCGGTGACCGTGCGCACCCCCGTCAGCGCCGCCACCTGCTGCTGAAGGTCGTACAGGGCCAGGCGCAGGTACTCGCCGGGCGCGGCGTCGCGCACCATCGGGGTGGCGTACTCGGCGGGGCACCGGCGCCGCCATTCCTGGAGCACCGCGGCCGGGCCGTAGCGCGCCGTGGCGATGTCCTGCTGGATCAGCCGCAGCGAGGCCGCCGTCACCGCGGCCAGCGCGTCGGCGCCGGGACGGAACCGCGCGTCGGCCTGCAACCCCGCCGCGACCTCGTACATCACCCGGGCGATGTGGGCCGCGCCGCCGCCGTCGCCGGCCAGCAGCCGGTTGATGTAGTACCCGGCCAGCGTGCCGAAGTCGGGCGGCATCATCCAGTGCAGCCGCTCGGCCGGGGTGGTCAGGAACGGGATGAACGACTCGATCAGCGGATGCTCGATCAGGACCACGGGGGAGCCCGCGCACCACAGCAGCGCGCCCCACGCCGCGGCGACCGTGCTGGGCGTGCCCGGCTGGAACATCGGGTCCTGCTGGGCGAACTGCGCCGGGTTCACCGCCCACGCGGTCGTCAGGGCCTGCTGGATGCGCGCCACCACGGAGGTCTCGGGCGCCGGGCCGAGGAACCCCAGCGAGGCGACCCGTCCCGCCGCCAGGTCCGGCCCGGTCGGGAACAGCTGCGGAGGTATCGGCGGCGTGCCCGCGCCGCGCGGCGCCGGGACGACCGCGGCGCGGTCGGCGGGTGTGGTCGGCGGGGGACAGGGGTGCCAGTTGCCGTCCAGGCCGCACCGGTACCAGCGGCCCCACGCCCCGTACAGCCACCACTCGCTGGAGCCCCACAGCATCCGCGCCGCGACCTGCTCGGCGCGCTGCTGCGGCGCCGCGGTCCGCCACCAGGCGGAGGACACCAGCTCGCGGACGTTGCCCTCCACGGCGGTGAAGAGGTCACCGCCGGCCCCGCTTCCGGTTCCGCCGAGTCCCGCCCCGGCCGCCTGCCAGTTCACTAGGCGAATGGTAGTCCTTCGCGGCGTTTGGCCAGGCATCGATGGCGCAACGCCTCGCAAGCCCGCGGAACGGCCGATATCCCTTCGATCGGTAATGAGCGTTATGGCATGATGCTCCTTATCTCGGTCCGTGCGGGCAAGGGGGCGGCATGAACGACGCGGCACGCGTGAGGGCGGCCGGGCTGACCTTCGCGGTCGTCTCCTCGATCGCCTTCGGCGCCTCCGGGCCGTTCGGCAAGGCCCTCATCACCGCGGGCATGAGCCCCCTGCAGGCGTCCTGGCTGCGGGTGACCGGCGCCGCCCTGGTGCTGGTGCCGCTGGTGCTGCTGCTGCGCGGGCCCGCCGCGGGCGCCGCCCGGTTCCGCGCCGCGCGCCCGCACCTGCCGCGCCTGGCCCTGCTCGGGCTCACCGGCGTGGCCGGCTGCCAGGCGTTCTACTTCATCGCCGCCTCACGGCTGCCGGTGGGCATCGCGATCCTGCTGGAGTTCACCGGGCCCGTCCTGGTGCTGGCCTGGATCGGGCTGGTGCGCCGCGCCCCGGTGCACCGCACCGCCGCGGTCGGCGTCGGCGTCGCCGTGGCGGGCCTGGCGATGGTCGTGCAGGTGTGGTCCGGGCTGCGGCTGGACGCGCTGGGCCTGGCCGCGGGGCTGGGCGCCGCCGCCTGCCAGGCCGGCTACTTCCTCATCGTCGACCGGCTGTCGGGGACGGTCGAGCCGCTCGCCCTGACCGCCGTGGGCCTGGTCGTCGGCGCCCTGGCCCTCAGCCTCGTCGCCGCGCCCTGGGCGCTGCCCTGGGACGTGCTGCCCCGCATGGTGGAGGTCGGCTCGCACACCGCGCCCGGCTGGGCGCTGGCCGCCTGGATCATCCTGGTCAGCACCGTGCTGGCCTACCTCACCGGCGTGGCCGGGGTGCAGCGCCTGTCGGCCCAGGTCGCCGGGGCCATCTGCTACACCGAGGCGGTCGCCGCCACCCTCATCGCCTGGGCCGCGCTCGGCGAACGCCTCACCCTCGTCCAGACCATCGGCGGCGCCGTCGTGCTGGCCGGCGCCTACATCGCCCAGCGCGCCGTCATCGAACGCCCCGCCCCCGCGCCCCAGGAGATCCCCGCCACCGCCCTGGCCCGCTGACCGCACCCCGGCGTCCTCGCTCCGCCGCCGGACGCGTCCACGACCTGCTGGAACGCGGGCCCGGCGGCTACGCGGCCGAAGACGGCGGGGCCAGAAGGGGACGCGCCGGGCGATCGGGGTGACACGGGCGCGCCGAGCGGAAAATGAGTGTCGGGACGCTCGCGCGGATTCCTACACTCCATGATTGCGGAGGCGAGACAATCATGGACACCCCCACGCTCCTCACCCACCTCGAGACGCACGCCCGGCCCCTGACCCTGCCGCGCGGCGGCGCCCTGTGCTGGGACGACGCCGACTTCCACGGCGCCGCCCACGCCGACGACCCCGAGGGGTACGCGCTGCTCGGACTGGCCCCCGGCGTGACGCCCTGGCAGCGTGCCCGGGTGCTGCTGCAGGTGCTGGCCGCCTCCCAGGCCGGGCTCGGCGACCACACCCGCGCCACCCTGGCCAAGGTCGCCCGTGTGCTCACCCTCGCGCTGCCGCCCGCGCACGTCATCACCGTCCTGCTGGCCCTGCGGCGGCTGCGCGCCAACCACAAGCACACCACCCGCACCGCGCTGCGGTTCGTCCTGGAGCACCCCCGCGCCGACGCGCTCATCGCGGCGCGCCGCCCCGCGCTGCTGGACTGCTTCGAGCACGCGCTCGGCAAGGCCACCGCCCGCGGCTGCGCCCGCCGCATCGCCGACGGCGACACCGGCTCGGACTACCTGCAGCGCCGCCTGCTGCGCTTCCTCACCGCGCCCGCCCTCGCCCTGCCCCGCGTCGCCGCCCTGTACGGGGCCGCGCCGCCCGCCCGGACCGGCGCCACCGGACCGCACTTCGAGTCCCACGCGGGGCCGGCGCTGCGCCTGGACGCCGCGCGGGAACGCCCGCAGACGGTCACGCCGACCAACCGCGGCGACATCGCCGCCACCCTCGTCCACCTGTACCGGGGCGGGCCCGCCGAGGACCTGTACGTCGCGCTGGGCGGCTACGTCGGCGAGGCCGCCGCGGCCTTCCCCCGCTTCGAGGGCACCGTGGCCATGGTCCTGGACGCCTCGGCGTCCATGCGCGGCTACGGCGACCGCGAATGGGCCGTCCTGTCGCAGGCCGCGGCGCTGCGCATGGTGCTGTCGCAGGTGTGCGACCGGCTGGAGGTCATCGAGGTCGGCGGCGACGAGCGCACCCCGCGCGGCGCCACCGACCTGGCCACCGGCGTCCTGGACGCCCTGGCCACCGAACCCGACCTGGTCGCCGTGGTCTCCGACGGGTACGAGAACCTCTACCCGGGCGACCTGGCCCGCGTCGTGGCCACCCTGCCGCGCGCCGGGATCACCACGCCCGTGGTGTTCTGCCACGCCATGTTCACCGGCGGCGACGACCTGTCCCTGCGCCGCCCCGCACCCGCGCTGCCCCAGCGCGGCTTCTGGCACCAGGACGACTTCGCCGAACTGCTCCCCTGGATGTTCGGGCACTGCGCCGCGGGCGGACCCTGGCTGCGCGACGCCATGCGCACCCGCCTGGAACTGCTGGACCAGGAGGCCGCGCAGCTCGCCGCCGCCGCATGACCCCCTGCACGACCCCTGCACGACCCCTGCACGACCTACGCATGACCCCTGGGGCCGCCGCCGGCCCCGGGGCACCCACTACACGGCCGCACGAAGGGCACGAAGGGGAGGAGACACACCCCATGAGCGACCTCACCACGCTCGACACGCTGGTGCCCGGCCCGCTCAGCCTCGCCGGGCACCGCCTGGGCACCCCGCAGCGCGCCGGCGCCCTGACCATGGTGCCGATCTCCGGACCCGCCTACCCCGGCATCGTCCCGCCCCGCACCGGCGTCAAGCTCACCCGCGTCCCCGGCTACGGCCGCGTCGAACTGCGCAACGGCGCCGACCGCGGCGTGGCGATCATCCCCCTGCACATCGGCTACGTCCAGGACCAGGCGCAGAACCACGCGCTGTGCCGCTCGGCGTTCCTGGCCGCCGGGCAGAAACTCCTGTTCGAGGACGCCTGCTGCGTCCAGCAGAGCCAGGGCGGCTACCTCAGCGAACGCGACCAGTGGTTCTTCATCCTGCCCCTGGAACTGCGCGCCCGCGCCTTGGAGCTGCGCGGCCTGAACGCCTACTCCAAGCTGTGGGACGACATCGCCGCCCTCAACCACCGCTACGGCCTGCCGCGGCGCGGCCACCTGGAACAGATCCTGTCGCGGCACCGCGCCGTCCTCACCCAGTTCCAGAGCCGCCTGGAACTGCAGCCCGGACAGCTCGGCGCGCTGTTCTTCCTCCACGGGCGCTTCGCCGGCCTGGAACTGGCACCCGACCCGCTGTACTTCGCCGAGGTCTGGACGCCGCTGGTCGCCTTCGCCTACGGCGTGGCCGCCTGGCACGCCGAACCGCCCGCGCCCGAACGGGACGCCGAGCCCTACGACGCCGGGGACCTGGGCGAGCTGCGGGCCGCGCTCGCCCGCGACCGCGCCGAGCGGATCGCCGAGGTCGCCGACTGGCTCGCCGCCGCCCCCACCGGGCCCGTCACGGCCGTCGAAGAGGACCGCTACCTCGGCCTGAGCCTGTCCACCCTCACCGGGCCGCACCTGGCCGGGCAGATCGTCACCGACGGCGACCGTCCCGTGTACGCGAGCCTGTTCAGCAGCGCCCCCGGCACCACGCCCCGCTGAGGCCGCGGGAGCTCAGGCCGGTAGGGCTTCCGGGCTCGGAAAAAGGGTTGCCATAGGGGGTGCCGGACCACTTCAATCGGAGACCTACCGGGAACTGTGCCGGGCCGTCAGGTGGTGTCTGATTCCACATCAGGAGTTCAGTGTTTCTCACCGGAACACCATTCCACGCCTGACCCCGCGCCGGCCGCCTGTCCCGCTCCCTCCCCGCACCGGCACCGCCGGCCCTCGCGGCCACGCCCCTGCCACACGTCCCTCGGCCCCGTCTCGCTGTGCAGTGGGTCACAGAGCATTGACCGTAATCGCACACTTATCCAAGCTTGGGCTGAATGCGACGGAAGGCGACACGGCGGTGACGATCCAGCGAACGGGCGCGATGCCGAAATACGCGCCAGACGACGACATCAAGCTCAGCGAGCTCACCTTCTGGATGCGGCCCCTGGACGAGCGCGCCGAGGCGTTCGCCCGGCTGCGCGCCGAGGGCACACCGCGCCTGTATCCCGACCCCCAGGTCCCCTTCGCCAAACCCGGCGACGGCTACTGGGCGCTGGTGCGGCACGCCGACGTCCTGGAGGCCAGCCGCAAACCGCAGATCTTCAGCAGCGAGCCCAACGCCACCACGGTCATCGACCCCCCTGCCTTCGTGCAGCGCTACGTCAACTCGATGATCAACATGGACGATCCGCGGCACGCCAAGATCCGCCGGATCGTGTCCCGCGCGTTCAGCCCCCGGATGCTCGCCAAGGCCGAGGACGACGTGCAGGCCCGCGCCACGCGGATCGTGGACGAGCTGATCGCCACCGGCCCCGGCGACTTCGTCGAGAAGGTCGCCGCGCGGCTGCCCGTCGAGATCATCTGCGACATGCTCGGCATCCCCGACACGCTCTACCCGAGAGTGCTGCGGCTCACCAACATCGTGCTGGGCAACGCCGACCCCGAATACACCGGCGTCACCCCCGAGATGGGACGCATCCGCACCGGCCTTGGCATGGCCAAGGTCGCCCTGGCCAGCCGCGAGCTGCACCGCCTGGCCGCCAAGCTCGGCCGCGAGCGCATGGGCCGCGACACCGGCGACCTCACCTCCGCGCTGGTGAACGCCAACGTCGACGGGGAGAAGCTGACCGCCCGCGAGTTCGGAACGTTCTTCCTGCTGCTGGTCGTGGCCGGCAACGAGACCACCCGCACCGCCATCGCGCACGGCCTGAAACTGTTCACCGACAACCCCGAACAGCGCGAACTGCTGCTGGAGGACTTCGACGGCCGCATCGCCGGAGCCGTGGAGGAGATCATCCGGATCTCCACCCCCGTCATCACCTTCCGCCGCAACCTCACCCAGGACTACGAGATGAACGGCCACACCTACCGCAAGGGCGACAAGGTGCTGCTGTTCTACAACTCGGCCAACCGCGACGAGAGCGTCTTCACCGACCCCGACACCTTCGACATCACCCGCTCGCCCAACCCGCACGTCGGGTTCGGCGGCCCGGGACCGCACTTCTGCCTGGGCGCCAACCTGGCCCGCCGCGAGATCACCGTGATGTTCAAGGAACTGTTCACACGGCTGCCCGACATCCGCGCCGCCGGCGAGCCCGACCGGCTGGTGTCCAGCTTCATCAACGGCTACAAGCGGCTGCCCTGCACCTTCACCGTCCCCTAGCACGCCGTCCCCCGACACCCCGTCCCAAAGCCGTTGCAGGCCCGGGACCAGCGCGAACGCCGCCATCACGGCTCCGCCGACGACCTGTACAGCCCTCGCGGGAACACCGTAGGCTCAATGCCGCACAGGCCCCGCCCGGATTGGACGCCGCGTTCCGTGACCCACCCAGCGAACCGCACCCGGACGGGCGGCGCCGAGCGGTGAGCGGGGACGGTGCCCCCGTGGAACTGGCCATCCTGATCGGGTTGCAGGGCTCGGGGAAGACCACCTTCTACCGCCGCCACCTGGCCGGCACCCACGCGCACGTGTCCAAGGACCTGTTCGGACGGTCCGCGCGGCGCAAGCAGCAACGCCAGCTCCGGCAGATCGCCGAGCACCTGCGGGCGGGCCGCAGCGTGGCCGTCGACAACACCAACCCCTCGCCCGTGGAATGGACCCCGCTGATCGTGCTCGGCCGCGAGCACGGCGCGCGCATCACCGGGTACTGGTTCCCGCCCGACCTCCAGGCGTCGATGCGGCGCAACGCCGCGCGCCCCGGCCGGGACCGGGTGCCCGACGTCGGTGTCCTGGCCACCCTCAAACGGCTGCGCGAGCCACGGTACTCCGACGGGTTCGACGAGCTGCGCGTCGTCCGCGCCGACGGGGCCGGCGGCTTCACCGTCGTCGACAAGGAAAAGGAGGAGGACGCCGGAGATGCGCCCGCGCGACCTTGAGGCCCGGATGCGCGAGCGGGAGTGGTTCCACTCCCTGACCGTCCCGCCCGGCGCGTGGACGGTCATCCGCGTGGACGGGCGCGGCTTCTCCCGCCTCACCGCGGAACGCTTCGACAAGCCCTTCGACGCCCGCTTCTCGGAGCTCATGACCACGGCGGCGCGGACCCTGCTCACCGAGCTGGCGGGCCGGTACGCCTACACCGAGAGCGACGAGATCTCCGTCGTGCTCGACCCCGACCACGACCTGTTCGGCCGCGAGGTGGAGAAGCTGGTGTCGCTGTCGGCCGCGATCGCCTCCGCCGCCTTCACCCACGCCGCCGGTGAGCCGGCCGCCTTCGACAGCCGCATCTGGCTGGGCACCCACGCCGACGACGTCGTCGACTACATGTCCTGGCGGCAGGCCGACGCCGCCCGCTGCTCCCTCAACGGATGGTGCTACTGGACCCTGCGCGGCGAAGGCCGCACCGCCCGCCAGGCCACCCGCGAGCTGGAACGCGCGAGCGTCCCGGACAAGAACGAGCTGCTGTACGCGCGCGGCATCAACTTCAACGACCTTCCGGCCTGGCAGCGCCGCGGCATCGGCCTGTGGTGGCGGACCTACGAGAAGACCGGGCACGACCCGGTCCGCGGCGTCGACGTCCAGGCCACGCGCCGCCGCGTCCACATCGAACGCGACCTGCCGATGAAGGACCGGTACCGCGACCTCGTCCGGGACCTGGTCACCCGCCGGGCGGCCTGACCGCCGCTCAGCCGCGCCCAACGTGCGAGGGCATCGTCGTGGCCAGCACCGTCAGCGACTGCACGTTGGCCTCCAGCGGCAGGCCCGCCATGTAGAGGACGGCGTCCACGACGGCGCTGACGTCCATGGTCGGCTCCGGCCTGACCGAACCGTCCGCCTGCAGGGCACCCCGCCCGAACCCGCTGGTCATGTCGGTGGCGGCGTTGCCGATGTCGATCTGCCCGCACGCGATCCGGTACGGGCGTCCGTCCAGCGACAGCGACTTGGTCAGCCCCGTGACGGCGTGCTTGCTCGCGGTGTAGGCCGCCGACAGGGGACGCGGCGTGTGCGCGGCCAGCGAGCCGTTGTTGATGATCCGGCCGCCCCGCGGGTCCTGCGCCCGCATCATCGCGAACGCCTCCCGCGCGCACAGGAACGACCCGGTCAGATTGGTGTCGATCACCGTGCGCCACTGCTCGGGCGACAGCTCGTCCACCGGCGCGGCCGTACCGAACACCCCGGCGTTGTTGACCAGCAGGTCCAGCCGTCCCCAGGTGTCGCGCACCGCGCCGAACAGGGCGGCGACCGACTCCGGCGAGGTCACGTCCGCGGGCACCACCAGCGCCCGCCCCTCGGGCACCCCCGAACGGCCCGCCGCCTCGGCGGTCTCGCGCAGCGCGGCGGCGCGGCGCCCGGCCAGCGCGACGAGCCAGCCGTGCTCCAGCAGTCCCGTCGCCACCGCGGCGCCGATCCCCGACCCGGCACCGGTCACCACGGCCACCCGTCCCGGAACGCTCACCTCATCCGATGCGGTCACGCCCCGACCCTAGCGCCCCTGCCGATCGGCGTCCCCCTGGTGGGCGGGACCGCCTCGGGGGACACTGCGCGTATGACGACGATCATCGAGCACACCCTGTCCGGCGCCGACGTGGCGGACGAGACCCGCGCGTTCAACGCCGACCTGGCGGCCAGGCTCGCCACCGTCCCCATGGCCCACGAGGTCGATGACGCGCCCGCGATCCGCGCCGCCCGCGAGAAGGGCGGCGGGCCCTTCCCCGCGCCCGTCCGGCTGCCCGAGGGCACCGACCGCACCGTACCCGGCCGGGACGGCGACATCCCCGTACGGGTGTTCCGCCCCGAGGACCCGCGCGGGGTGTTCCTGCACCTGCACGGCGGCGGCTGGACGCTGGGCGCCGCCGACGCCCAGGACCCGCAGCTGTGGGGGCTCGCCACGGCCGCGCGGGTCGCCGTCGTCAGCGTCGGCTACCGGCTGGGACCCGAACACCCCTACCCGGCCGGACCCGACGACTGCGAGGACGCGGCCCGCTGGCTGATCGACAACGCCGCCGCCGAGTTCGGAACCGGCCGGCTGGTCATCGGCGGCGAGTCCGCCGGGGCCCACCTCGCCGCCGTCACGCTGCTGCGCCTGGGCGGGCTGGCCCGCTCCTTCGCCGCCGCCCAGTTCACCTTCGGCGCGTTCGACCTGGGCCTGACCCCCAGCCAGCGGCACGGAGCCGACAAGCCGGTGCTCCCGCTGGCCACCCTCGAATGGTTCTACCGGCAGTTCCTGCCCGGCCTCGGCCCCCAGGAGCGCCGCGCCCCGGACATCTCCCCGCTGTACGCCGACCTGCCGGCCCTGCCGCCCGCCCGGTTCTCGGTCGGCACCCAGGACCCGCTCCTGGACGACTCGCTGTTCATGGCCGCCCGCTGGCGCGCCGCGGGCAACGAGGCCGAGCTGGAGGTCGTGGCCGAGGCCGTGCACGGGTTCGTCTCCTTCCCCATCACCGTCGCCGAACGCGAGATGGCCGCCCAGGCCGGCTTCATCGCCGACGCCGTGGCCAAGCCCTGACCCGCCGCCCGCGCGTCCGCCGATGAGTTTCGCGGCGCCGGCCGGTCCACCGGTCCAGGGCGGGAAAGCGGCTGAACGCTCCCGGAACCGAGCCCGCCCGCGAAAGGAGATCCCATGCAGTCGGTACGGTCGGGAGACGGCACCTCCATCGCCTACGAGCGTTCGGGAGAGGGACCGCCGGTCGTGCTGGTGGCGGGCGCCCTGTGCGACCGGCGGGCCGCGGCGCCGATCGCCGAGCTGCTGTCGGCGCACTGCACCGTCTACAACTACGACCGCAGGGGACGCGGCGACAGCACCGACGCCCGCACCGTGTTCGGCACGCCCGCCGACGCGCTGCGCCGGGAGATCGAGGATCTGGAGGCGATGCTCGGGGCCGCCGGCGGATCGGCGGGCGTGTGGGGGTCGTCCTCGGGCGCCGCCCTGGCGGCCGAGGCCGTCGCCGCCGGGCTGCCCATCACCCGGCTGGCCATGTGGGAACCGCCTTATGGCCTGACCGAGGAGGACTCCCGCGGCCACCTCGACTACGCCCGGCGCCTGGAGGAGACCGTCGCCGAGGGCCGCCACGGCGACGCCGCCGCGCTGTTCCTCGGCCACATCGGCGTCCCCGAGGAGTTCATCGCGGGCATGCGCCGGTCCCCGGCCTGGCCCGCCCTGGAGAAGATCGCCCCCACCCTCCGCTACGACGCCGCCGCCCTCGGCGACGGGCTGCTGCCCGCCGGCCGGCTCGCCGCCATCACGATCCCCGTCCTGGTCCTGGACGGCGGCGCCAGCATGGACGTCCTGCGCTCCGCCGCCCGCGCCGTGGCCGGCACCATCCCCGACGCGCTGCACCGCACCCTGGAGGGCCAGGAGCACAACGTCGCCGCCGAGGCGATCGTGCCGGCACTGGCGGAGTTCTTCGCCCGCTGAAGGGGAAGGGTCAGGCCGTGGCGAGCCAGCGGAGGGTGTGCGCCTCGGTCGGGTCGGGAGCCTCCCAGCGGCGGACCAGCCGGTCGATGACGGCGTCCGGGACGGGATGCGGACGCTCCCGGTTGCGGCGCAGCAGGACGTCCCTGGGGGCCTCCAGGGACACCAGGTCGACACGGCCCCGATAGTCGGCGATCAGGCCGGTGCACTGCTCACGCAGCGTCCGCGAGACGTTGGTGGCGTTCCACACGAACGGCCGTCCGGCACGCAGGTGCTCACGGGCCCGCTCATAGGCGGCCGACACCACCGCGCTCTGGTCCCCGGCGGGGGAGACGCCCATGTCCCTGCGGATCGCGTCCAGGCTCACCACCGGAAGGCCGGGACGGTTCTCGGCGATCCAGTGGTCCTTGCCCACGCCGGGCAGCCCCGACAGCACCGTGACGGTGCAGCGCGTGTCGTCGTAGGCCGCGTAGTCGGGGTCGCGGCCCGGCTTGCGGAAATACCAGAACCGCGCGTGGTCGGAGGGGAAGCGGCGCGGCGCGTCCAGGCACCGCTGCTCGGCGCAGTACTCCCCGTACAGCCCCACGTTCTCCAGCACCTCGGCGGTGTCGGCGGCGATCCGGCCCAGGATGTCGGCGGTGGCCAGCAGTACCAGGTCGTCGTTGCGCGCCAGCAGGCTCACCCGGAACGCGATCCGCTGGAGGTCGTCGCGTTCCAGCGCCCAGAACGGCACCTGGTGGTGCCGCACCAGCGCGGCCACGTGCTCGCGCCAGCCGATGGGCGCGCCCAGTTCCCACAGGATGCGGCGCACCATCAGGTCACCGCGCCGCGAATGCCCCTTCGCGGTGATGCGGCCGCCCTCCTCGATCTGCGTGCTGTACGGCTTGGCGACGTCGTGCATCAGCACGGTGGTGAACAACCGCACCCGTTCATCGGCCGGGCGCGCCCGCCACTCCGGCAGCTCGGCCAGGGCCTCGCACGCCATCCGGGTGTGCACCTCGACGTCGCCCTCCCCGTGGTGCAGGGCGTCCTGCGGGACACCGGCCAGCGACCGCACCCACGCGAACGTCTCGCGGATCTCCGGCCACGGCACCCGCCAGTGCGGCGGCGCCGGGCACAACTCCTCAAACACCCGCATACAGCACCTCCGGATCGGCCAGGCCGTTGGCGATCACGGGCCGGTCCAGCCAGTGCGAGCCCGAGTCGAGGATCGCGTTGAGGAAGCTCGACCGCACCCACTTGAGACGGCCGACCGTCCTCCCGCCCTCCTCGACCTTGATGTAGAGGCCCTCCATGGCGTCGTCGGCGTCGGTCTCGGCGGCGACCTGGGCGGGGTCGGCGCCGCCGCGGACGGCCGCCTCGCGCAGCGCGTCCCGCCACCGCCCGGTACGGCACGTGGAGGGCCCCACGAACGCGGTGAGCGACTCCAGGCTGTCCAGCGCCCCCTCGTACAGGACGGGGACGTGCACCACCGGCGTCCCCTCCAGCAGCTCCCGGCGCCGCTCGGTGGACAGGAACGTGCCGTCCTCCAGGTCCAGCACGTCGAACTCGCAGAAGTAGTGGGGGAGCGCGTCGTAGAACATCGTGTGCTTGGCGTACAGCCACTCCCCGTACATCACGTACCGGTCGCGCAGCCGTGGCCACAGGACGTGCTGGACGGTCGACGCCCACGCCTTGAGCGGGGCGAAGTGCCGTTCGCGGGGGCCGCCGGTCAGGTAGTGGCCGCGGCTCTGCAGCCGCAGCTCGCCGCCGGAGGTGAAGCTGATGCCGCTGTTGGCGCCGTCCAGCTTCTCCTCCACCACCAGGTACCGCCCGGCGATCTCCCGGAAGGGCACCGCGGCCAGGTCGTGGTCCCCGGCCTGCAGCCGGGAGCCCTCGACATGCCGGGTCCGGGGGTACTTGCGCAACATGCGAACCGTTCTACGGGGCGGCCCGCGGCAGGGACAACTCGATATCACCGAGCCGGCCCAACCGAGCGCCTGGGACGGTCGGCTAGGCGCGGCGTTCGCCTAGGGGGACGCCTTCACCGACTCGGCCTTCCCCGCGAGATAGCGCCGTTCGGGGATGGCCGATCCCGGGAAACCCCTACGCAGGGCGCCACGGCCGGTCCGGATCGGTGCGGGGAACGAGCAGGCCCGACTCGTAGGCGGCGACCACGGCCTGGGCGCGGTCGCGCAGCCCCAGCTTCCGCAGGACCCGGCTCACATGCGTCTTGACCGTCTCGTCCCCGACCACCAGGCGCTCGGCGATCTCGGCGTTGGACAGGCCCTCGGCGATCAGCCGCAGCACGTCGGTCTCGCGCGGGGTCAGCGCGTCCAGCAGGGGAGCGGGCGGCCGGGGCCGCAGCCGGGCGAACTCGCCGATCAGACGGCGGGTGACGCTCGGCGCCAGCAGCGCCTCCCCGGCCGCCACGACCCGCACCGCGTCGAAGAGCCGCTCGGCCGTCACGTCCTTGAGCAGGAACCCGCTGGCGCCCGCCGCCAGCGCGTCGTACACGTGCTCGTCGAGGTCGAACGTGGTGAGCATCAGGATCCGGGGCGGGTCGTCCAGCGCGGCGACGCGGCGGGTGGCCTCGATACCGTCCATGACCGGCATCCGGACGTCCATCAGCACCACGTCGGGACGCGCGTCGCCGCACAGCCGCACCGCCTCGGCGCCGTCGGCGGCCGTCCCGACCACCGACAGGTCCGGCTGGGTCTCCAGCAGCGCCGCGAACCCCGCCCGCACGACCTCCAGGTCGTCCACCACCAGCACACGGAACGGCGGCCCGCTCATCGCCCCTCCTCCGGACCGGTGGGAAGCGTCGCCTCGACCAGGAAACCGCCGCCCGGCGCGGCGCCCGTGCCGAGCCGGCCGCCGACCGCCGCCGCGCGTTCCCGCATGCCCGCCAGCCCGTGCCCCGGCACCCGGGCGCCGGACGGCGGCGGACCCGGGCCGTTGTCGCGGACGCGCAGCCGCAGCGCGTCATCGTCGTAGCCGATCTCGACGTCCACGGCGGCGCCCGGCGCGTGCCTGCGGGCGTTGGTCAGCGCCTCCTGCACGATCCGGTACGCGGTCAGCTCGACCCCGGCGTCCAGCGCGGTCACGGGGCCCCGCACGATCAGCCGGGTCCTGGCGCCGCCACCGTCGCGTGACTGGTCGACCAGTTCCAGCAGTTGCTGCAGGCCCGGCTGCGGGCGGCGTTCGGGAGGAGCGTCCCCGGCGTCCTCGCGCAGCACCCCCAGCAGGCGGCGCATCTCGGTGAGCGCGGTGCGGGCGGTGTCCCCGATGGCCCGCAGGTGCTCGGCGCCCTGCTCGGGCATGCCCGGGACGGCCACCCGCGCCGTCTCCGCCCGCACCGAGATCATCGAGATGTGGTGCGCCACCACGTCGTGCAGCTCACGGGCGATCCTGGCGCGCTCGCCCCGGGCGGTCAGCTCCAGCATGGTGTCCCGCGCGGCGCGGCGCAGCTCGTCCCGCTCCGCGGCGTGCGCACGGGCCCGGCGCAGCCGCCGCCGCGCCGCCGGCACGGCCACCGCCGCCAGCGCCACCAGCCCCGTCACGGCAGGCACGCCGTGGTACAGCAGCATGGTGACCGGCACCGCCGTGGCGATCGCCGTTCCCGCCACCGCGCCGTGGCCGCGGGCGAACGCCAGCGGCGCCGTCCCTTGCAAGCCCACCAGCACCGCCACGGACGACACCGCGCCACCCGTGCGCAGCACGGTCTCCAGCACCGCCAGCAGCCCCAGCGAGACCCCGGCCACCCAGTACCTCACGCCGTCATTCTCGCCGGACGCGGCCACCGCGGCGTCCCCCCGATCAACGGTCCCGGCGTCCCCCGTGCGGGGGATGCCGCCGCGCCCGATCCCCCGGGAACGGCCGGGAAAGATGACGCCGCCAGGTGACGACCCCGGGGGCGGCCGGTCCGTAGCGTCTGCTGCCATGACACCGGCTATCGAAGTACGCGGGCTGAGCAAGCGCTACGGCCCGTCCGTCGCCGTGGACGGGCTGACGTTCACGGTCGAACCCGGCCAGGTCACCGGGTTCGTCGGCCCCAACGGCGCGGGCAAGTCCACCACGATGCGGATCATCCTGGGCCTGGACCACCCCGACGAGGGCACCGCGCTGGTCGGCGGCCGCCCGTACCGGGACCTGCGCGCCCCGCTGTGCCAGGTGGGGGCGATGCTGGACGCCGCCGCCCTCCACCCCGCCCGCCGCGCACGCCACCACCTGCTGTGGATGGCGCATTACAGCGGCCTGCCCGCGCGTCGCGTGGACGAGGTGCTGGAGATGGTCGGGCTGTCGGGGGCGGCGCGCAAACGGGCCGGCGGTTTCTCCCTGGGGATGCGGCAGCGGCTGGGCATCGCGGGCGCGTTACTGGGCGACCCGCCGACGCTGATGTTCGACGAGCCGGTGAACGGGCTGGACCCCGAGGGCATCCGCTGGATCCGCGGCTTCCTGCGCTCCCTGGCCGGCGAGGGACGCGCGGTGCTGGTGTCCAGCCACCTGATGAGCGAGCTGGAGGACACCGCCGACCGGCTGGTGGTGATCGGGCGCGGCCGGCTGCTGGCCGACATCGGCGTGCCCGAGCTGCTGGACGCCGCGTCCGGCGGACGGGTCGAGCTGCGCACCGACCGGCGCGGCGAGGCCATGACCGTGCTGTCCCGCGCGGGCGCGACCGTCGCCGCCACCGACGGCCGGGCCCTCACCGTCACCGGGCTGCCCGCCGAGCGGATCGTCGAGCTGCTCACCGCGGAGGGCGTGCCGTTCAGCGGGATCGCCGAGCACCGCGCCTCGCTGGAGGAGGCGTACATGGAGCTGACCCGCGACGCCGCCGAGTTCCGCGCCGCCACGGCCGGTGAAGGGGAACGGCCATGAGCGTCCAGACCCCCTATCGCGGCACGACCGTCCGGGGCCGTGACGGCTTCGGCCGCATCCTGCGGGCCGAGTGGACCAAGCTGTGGACGGTGCCCCGGTGGGTCCTCACCCCGCTGCTCGTGGTGGCGCTCACGGCGCTGGTGGCGGTGCTGACGGCGTCCGGCTCGTCGATGGAGCGCGCCGGTGGAGCGGGCCCGGTCCGCCACACCCTCGACCCTTACCAGGACGGGGGCGGGTTCGTGCACCGTCCCATGACCGGCGACGGCACCCTCGTCGCGCGGGTGACCGCCCAGGACGCCACCCGACCCGCCGCCAAGGCGGGGCTCATGATCAAGGCGAGCGCGCGGCGCGGCGCCCCCTACGCCGCGGTGGTGGTCACGCCCGGGTACGGGGTGCGGATGCTGACCGGGTTCACCGAAGAGATCGACGGCGACCCCGCCGGTCCGGCCGCGCCGCGCTGGCTGAAGCTGACCCGCGCGGGACGGATTTTCACCGGCTACCAGTCCGCCGACGGGACGCGCTGGACGAAGGTCGGCAGCGTGACCGTCGACGATCTGCCCGCGGACGCCGCCGCCGGGGTCGTGGTCGCCTCACCGGAGTCGGTGAAGGTCGAACGGCGCTTCGGCGGTGAGAGCGTCATGGGGGGGACGACCCTCGGCAGGGCCACCTTCGACAACGTGCGCGTCGAACCCGCCCGGCCCCAGGCGCCCGGGAGGTGGCGAGACCGCGACGGCGGCACCGTGCACCCCGCGCCCGGCGCGGCCCCGTTCACGCTCGCGGGCCCGGGCGACATCGGCCCCGAACTGTTCGCCCCCGACCCCACCCGCGACGCGCTGGGCGGCTCCCTGGTCGGGGCGATGGCGATCGTGGCGCTGGCCGTGCTGTTCATGACCTCCGAATACCGGCGCGGGCTGATCCACCTCACCTTCGCCGCCGGGCCGCGCCGGGGCCGGGTGCTGGCGGCCAAGGCCGTCGTCATCGGCGCCGCCGGGTTCGCCGCCGGGGTGGCCGCCGCCGTCGTCGCGGTGCTGGCCGCGCGGACGATCATGCGCGGCAGGGACATCATCACACCGGCCCTGACCGAGGGACCGGTGCTGCGCGCCGTGCTCGGCACCGGCCTGCTGCTGGCCGTGGTCGCGGTGCTCGCCCTGGCCACCGCCACCATCCTGCGCCGCGCCGCCGCCGCGATCGTGGTGCTGCTGGTCGCGCTGCTCCTCCCGCAGATCGTCGCGTCCGGCCTTCCGGTGTCCGCCGCGGTCTGGCTCGACCGGGTGACCCCCGCCGCGGGCTTCGCCATCCAGCAGACCGTCCGGCAGTACGACACCGCCATCGGGCCGTGGGCGGGGCTCGGCGTCCTGTGCGCCTACACCGCCGCCGCGATGGCGTGCGCGATGTGGCTGGTCCGCAGGCGGGACGCCTGATGGGCGCCGGGCTGGGCCGGTCCCTGCGCGCGGAGTGGACGAAGCTGCGCACCCTGCCCTCCACCGCGTGGCTGCTGCTGGGCATCGCGGCGCTCACCATCGCGGTGAGCGCCGCGGCGGCGGCGCCCGTCGATACCGGGAACTGCCCCTCGCCCGCCGAATGCTTCGAGGACACCGTCAAGGTCAGCCTCTCGGGGGTGCGGGTCGGGCAGACCGTCGCCGTCGTCCTGGCCGCCCTGGTGATCTGCGGCGAGTACGGCGGCACCCTCAGGACCACCCTGGCCGCCCAGCCCCGCCGCCTGCTCGTGCTGCTGGCCAAGGCCGGGGTCCTCGCTGCGGCCGTCGCGGTCGCCGGAACGGTGGGCGTGGCCGGGTCCCTGGCGGCGGGGCACCTGATCCTTCCGGCCAACGGATTCACCCCCGCCCACGGCTACCCGGCCTTCGCCCTCACCGACACGACCATGCTGCGCGCCGCGCTCGGGACCGTCCTGTACCTGGTGCTGGTCGCCCTGCTGTCGCTGGGCGTGGCCACGGCCCTGCGCGACACCGCCGGGTCGATCACGACCGTGCTGGGCCTGCTGTTCACCGCGCCGATCCTCACCCTGGTCATGACCGACCCGGAGTGGAAGGAACGCGTCGAGCGGTTCACCCCGATGAACGCCGGGCTGGCGATACAGGCCACCAGGCATCTCGAACGGCTGCCTATCGGGCCGTGGACGGGACTCGGAGTGCTGGCCCTGTACACGGCCGGGGCTCTCCTTCTGGGAACGCTGTCGTTCATCAAGCGCGACCAATAGCCCGGATGGTGGAGTCGGGCGAGCTGGAACGGCTGCCGCGCCTCCTGCGCCGCAGGCACCGGCACCGCCGCGACGCCATGATCGCCGCGATCGGTGCGCGCCTGCCGGGCGCGGTCGTGCACGGCGCCGCCGCGGGATCAGGTCCTCTCGAAGCGGCGCAGCTTCTGGCCGGGGCGCCACAGGTCGATCTCCAGGTGGTCGCCGACCACGCGGGTGAGCACCACCTCGCGGAGGTCGGCCCTGAACATGTGCGAGCCGGCGAAGTCCGCGGGGTCGAGCCCGCGCGCCCGCAGGACCTCGTCCGCCTCGTCGCGGTCGGCCGGCTCCACCGCCAGGCCCGCGACCTTGGCGTCGCCCGGCCAGCTTGACGGATCGTCCTCCTTGGCCATGACCGAGGCGCTGTGCAGGGCGAACCTCGGGTCGCGCCGCAGGTCGCGGGCCTTGAGCGCCTCCGGCATCGATCCGAACCACAGCTCGCCGTCATGGAACTCGATCTCGATGCCGCTGATGCGCGGCGATCCGTCCTTGCGGAGGGTGGCGATGGTCTTGTGCTTGTGCGCGTCCAGGATCTCGCGTACGCGGCGGGCGAACTCCGGCTCGGTGCCGACGACCTCCTGCCAGGCGGCCATTCCTCTCCTCTCCCGTAGGCGACTCCGGTGGGCGAACCAGCCTCCCACCGGGGTCCGACAGAATCGGTTACGGCGTGGCCACGTGGTCGAACAGAGAGATCGCCTGGTCGACGTGGGCGGCCGAGCGCCGCGCCTGGTCCCGGCGCTCCCAGTAGCCGATGGTGGTGGCGGGGTTGGCGTGGTCGGCGAACGCCTGGACCTCGGCCAGGGGGATCTGCGCGTCCAGCATGTGCGTGATGCGGGACGCCCGCCATACATGCGGCGTCAGGTCCCGGCCGGGCGGCACGCCCGCCGCGCGGCCGAGCCGGGTGCTGATCCGGTCCACGTCGTGCCGGTCGAGCCGGCGCCCCGCGGCGTCCAGCAGGAGCGGGCCGCTGGTGCGGTCGCCGATGACGCGGCGCAGCAGCCGCGCGCAGCGGTCGGGCAGGGGCAGCGCGCGCTGCTTGCCGCCCTTGCGGGTGAGGCGCAGGACGGTCCGGTCGCCTTGGCGCTCCAGATCGGTGACGTCGGCGGCGCAGATCTCGGTGACGCGGCCGGCCAGCGTGTACAGCAGCATCACGATCAGCAGGTCCAGGTCGCTGCGGGCGCATGCCGCGACCGCCTGGACCTGTTCGGGCTCCAGCACCGGGGTGGAGGTGGGGTTGTTCCCTGACGGGATGCGTGGACGGTCGTCCTCGGTGACGGGGTTGCGCGGCGGCGGGTCCAGCCGTCCGGCCGCGTAGGCGTGCAGGGACGACAGCGCGGCCACGTACCGGGCGATGCTGCGTTTGGCGACCCCGGCGTGTTCCTGGCGGAGGCGCCACATCCGCACGTGTTCGGGCGTCAGGCAGCCGACGCTGAAGGCGTCGTGGCCGAGTTCGCGGGCCAGGGGCGCCCAGACGCGGCGCAGGTCGTCGACGTAGTTGCGCTTGGTGGCGACCGAGCCGCGCCGGGTGCTGCTGAGCCAGTCGAGCACCAGCGCGAAGGTCTCGGGCGTGCACGCCTCGGCGAGCAGCTCGATCCTGCGCCGGTAGATCCTGCGGGACCCGAACCGGGCGACCTGCACCTGTCCCAGGTCGGCGTCCAGTTTGGCCAGCGCGTCCGACGCCAGCGACGCCGCCGGCCGGGGGACGGCGGGCGGCGCCGCGTCCGGATCGCCGGGCAGCACCACGCCTTGCAACGGAGTCTGCTGATCCGATGCCGTCATGACGCTCGGTGCGCGTGGGCTTCGGACAGCGGGCGCCCGGCCAGCCGGGCGGCGACCAGACCGGCGAAGTTGGGGCAGTCGAAGAAGTTCTCGTGAGGGCAGCGCAGGGAGTGCTCGACGGCCTCGCGGGCGGCGCGCGCCTTGGCGATCCGCTCGTCCAGCTCGTCCAGCTTCCGGAGGGACAGCTCCCGCCGTTCCTCCGGCGCGGCGCCGTTCGAGGCCATGAGCTTCTTCTGTTCGGCGAGCGAGAAGCCCACGTCCCGCAGCAGCAGGATGATGCCGACCAGCGTGGTCGCCGACTCGGGGTAGCGGCGCTGGCCCGAGACCCTGGAGGGCGCGGGCAGCAGGCCGAGTTCCTCCCAGTAGCGCAGGGCCGATGTGGCGACGCCCGCCCGGTGCGCGAGTTCCCCGATGGTCAGCATTCGTTCCGGCATAGACTTCAAGCGTACTTGAAGGTCGTTCCTCCGGCGCTGAAGGGGAGGGTCGCCTTCTCGGGCCGCCTTGTGGTGGCGGGCGATCCGCCGGTATAGGCGTTGCATGGTCGTCGTCCTCATCCACCTGGCGATCTCGGCCGTCTGGCTGGGCTCCATGATCTACAGCCTGGTGGTCGTCCAGCCCAGGGTGGAGCGCTTCTTCCCCGATCCCGAGCGCCGCGAGGAGTTCCTGCTGGCGCTGGCCGACGGGAATCGCCGGCCGGTGATGGCGCTGGTCGGCGCGCTGCTGCTCACCGATCTCGCCGTGCTGGTCCTCCGGCCGGACCTGCGGCTCGGTTACGGCCTCGCGCTGTTGCCGTACGGCCTCGCCGCGGCGGTGTTCGCGCATGTGACCTGGCGGCACTGGCCCGCACGGGTGTTCGCGCTGCCCGGGGAACTGCCCGGATACCAGCGCCGCCTGCGCGGGCTGGCCTGGACGATGCTCGCGCTGGTCGGGGCCGCCTTCCTGGCGACGTTGAGCGTGAGCGTGATGTCTAGTAAATAGGTAGGATAAATTTGGATTGAGGTTAAGGGAGGCGGTTCGGTGGCCAAGAGCATCGTCGCGCTGGTAGGGAACCCCCGCGCGCAGTCACGTACGCACACGGTGGCGCTCCAGGCCGCCCAGGCCGTCGCCGACCGCGTCGGGGACGCCGCGCCCGTCGAGATCGTCGACCTGTCCGCCCTGGCGCCCCACCTCCTTGCCGCCACCCCGTCCGCCTCGGTCGAACTGTCGCTCGACCTGGTGCGCGGCGCGGACGTCCTGGTGGTGGCCAGCCCGACGTACAAGGGGACCTACACGGGACTGCTCAAATCCTTCCTCGACCGCGTGCCCACCGGGGCCCTGGCCTCCACGGTCGCGCTGCCCTTGCTGGTGATGGGGGACGCCCGGCACGCCCTGGCCGTGGAGGTGCACCTGCGTCCGCTCCTCGTGGAACTGGGCGCGCACGTCCCCACCCCCGGCATCGCCCTGATCGAATCGCAACTCCCGGACGCGGTAACCCTCCTCGCCGAGTGGGCGGACCGCGTCGCACCCCAGATGGCGGGGATCCTGAACGAACGCCTCCCCAGCTGAACGCCCCGCCGGAGCGGGGTGGACATCGCGGGCCGGCCGTGCGACCTTATTACTGACCGAACGATAAGTAAATAAGGCCGCCGACGCCCGGAGAGACGATGACCACCACTCCCGCGGAACCGGACCAGGAGGAACGGCTGCGGGCCGCGTTCGACGCGACGCTCGCGCGCAATGACCGCATCGAGCCACGCGACTGGATGCCGGACGCCTACCGCAGGACGCTCGTGCGCCAGATCGCGCAGCACGCGCACTCCGAGATCATCGGCATGCAGCCCGAGGGCGGCTGGATCGGCCGCGCCCCGTCCCTGCGGCGCAAGGCGATCCTGCTGGCCAAGGTGCAGGACGAGGCGGGGCACGGCCTGTACCTGTACTCGGCGTGCGAGACCCTGGGGGTCTCCCGCGCCGAGCTGACCGACCTGCTCCTGGCCGGGAAGCAGAAGTACTCCTCGATCTTCAACTACCCGGCGCTGTCGTACGCCGACGTCGGCACGATCGGCTGGCTGGTCGACGGCGCCGCCATCTGCAACCAGGTGCCGCTGTGCCGCACCTCCTACGGGCCGTACGGGCGCGCGATGATCCGCATCTGCAAGGAGGAGTCCTTCCACCAGCGGCAGGGCTACGAGCTGCTGATGACGATGATGCGCGGCACCGACGCCCAGCGCGCCATGGTGCAGGAGTCGGTCGACCGGTTCTGGTGGCCGGTGCTGATGATGTTCGGGCCACCCGACGACAGGTCGCCCAACAGCGAGCGGTCGATGGCGTGGGGCATCAAGCGCAACTCCAACGACGAGCTGCGGCAGCGGTTCGTCGACATGACCGTCCCGCAGGCCGAGGCGCTCGGCGTGACGCTGCCCGACCCCGACCTCCGCTGGAACGAGGAGCGCGGGCACTACGACTTCGGCGAGCCGGACTGGGACGAGTTCGCCGCCGTCATCCGCGGGAACGGCCCGTGCAACGCGCAGCGGCTCGCCCACCGCCGCGCCGCCCACGAGGACGGCGCCTGGGTACGCGAGGCGGCGTCGGCGTTCGCGGAACGGAACCGGGAGGCGTCCCGATGAGCGCCGGACGGCGCGAATGGCCCCTGTACGAGGTGTTCGTCCGCGGCAAGCGCGGGCTCAACCACGTGCATGTCGGGTCGCTGCACGCGCCCGACGACGCGATGGCCCTGCGGCACGCGCGGGACGTGTACACGCGGCGCAACGAGGGCGTGAGCATCTGGGTCGTGCGCGCGGACGCGATCACGGCGTCCAGCCCGGACGAGAAGGACCCGCTGTTCGCCCCCAGCGGCGACAAGGTCTACCGGCACCCCACGTTCTACGACATCCCCGGCGACGTCCCCCACATCTGACCAGCGGAGAGACCACCTTGAGCGACGACCAGGGCAGCGTCTTCGACGGGCTGATCGGCGGCGACTCCTCCCAGTGGGCGTTCGGCACCGACTTCGAGGACCCGCTGGCCGGGGTCGACACCACCGTCCCCGGCGGCGTCGATCACGCCGCCCTCGCCACGTACTGCCTCATGCTGGGCGACGACGCGCTGATCATGTCGCAGCGCCTGTCGGAGTGGTGCGCCCGCGCGCCCGACCTCGAAGAGGACATCGCGCTGGCGAACATGGCGCTCGACCTCCTCGGGCAGGCGCGCCTGCTGCTGGCCCGCGCCGCGGCGGCCGACCCCGGCGTCGTCCCCGCCCTGCCCGAGGGCTCGCCGGTGCCCGCGGAGGACGCGCTCGCCTTCTTCCGCGACGCCGGCCGGTTCCGCAACGTGCGTCTCGCCGAGGTGCCGAACGGCGACTTCGCGCATGTGGTGGTGCGCCTGCTGCTGTTCTCGGTGGCACGGCTCGCGCTGCTGGAACGGCTCCGCGCCAGCGCCGACAACGTCCTGGCGGCGGTGGCCGCCAAGGGCGTCAAGGAGATCACCTACCACCGCGACTGGTCCGGCCGCTGGTTCCTCACCCTGGCACGCGGCACGGAGGAGTCCCGCCGCAGGCTCCTCGCCGCCCTGGACGCCCTGTGGCCGTTTCAGCCCGAACTCGTCTCGGCGCACCCCCTGGAGGTGTCGCTGGCACAGGCCGGTGTCGGCGTCGATCCCGCGTCCACCCGAGAGGAAGTGGACGCCGTCCTGGACCAGGTGCTGGCCGTGAGCGGCGTCGACCGCCCGGACCGGCCGCCGCCGGTCGGCGTCGGCGGGCGGACCGGACGCGACGGCATGCACACCGAGGCCATGGGCCCGCTGCTCGCCGAGATGCAGGTGGTCGCCCGCGCCCACCCGAGCGGGCGCTGGTGAGCGCCCGCGAGCGCGCCGCCGGCGTGGCCGCGGAGGTGCGCGACCCCGAGCTGCCGATGCTCACCCTCGCCGACCTCGGCGTGCTGCGCGGCGTCGACGTCCGGAAAGACGAGGACGGGGACGCGGTGATCGTGTCCATCACGCCGACCTACACCGGCTGCCCGGCCATGGCCACCATGCGCGACGACCTCGTCCGCCGGCTGAACGACGCCGGGTTCCCGCGCGTGCAGGTCCGTGTCGCGCTCGACCCGCCCTGGTCCAGCGACTGGATCTCCGAACGCGGCCGCCGGGCGCTGCGCGAGGCCGGCCTGTCGCCGCCCGGTCCGGCGCCCCGCCGGACCGGGCCGGTGCCGCTCACGCTCGGACCGCCCCGGCCCGCGCCGTCCTGCCCGCGCTGCGGCTCGGCCGCCACCCGGGCCACCTCCGAGTTCGGGTCCACCGCCTGCAAGGCCCTCTACCGCTGCACCGCCTGCCTCGAACCGTTCGAGCACATCAAGGAGATCTGAGATGTCCGCGCTCGCGCCCGGAGCCGCCCCGGCCCGGCGGGCCGCCGCCTTTCACACGCTGACCGTGGCGGCGGTGGACCGCCTGTGCGACGACGCCACGGCGATCACCTTCGACGTGCCGGACGAGCTGCGCGAGGCGTACGCGTTCCGGGCCGGGCAGTCCCTCACCCTGCGCCGCGTCCTGGACGGGCGGGAACACCGCCGCACCTACTCGATCTGCGCGCCCGCCGGTGCCCCGCCCCGCATCGGCGTCCGCGAGATCCCCGGCGGGCTCGTCTCGCCCTGGCTGGTCCGCGAGGTGGTGCCGGGGACGCGCATCGAGGTCCAGACGCCGACCGGCTCCTGGCAGGCCGACCCGGCGACCGGCGAACGGCACCTGTGCGTCGCCGCCGGATCGGGGATCACCCCTCTGCTGTCGGTCGCGTCCACCGTCCTGACCCATCCGCGGGCGCAGGTGTCGCTGCTGTACGGCAACCGCACCAGCCGCACCGTGATGTTCGCCGAGGAGCTCGGCGACCTGAAGAACCGCCACGGCCCCCGCCTCCAGGTGGTCCACGTGCTGTCCCGCGAGCCGCGCGACGTCGAGCTGTTCTCCGGACGCCTCGACCGCGACCGGCTCCGCCGCCTGCTCACCGACCTCGTCCCCGTCGAGGTGTTCGACCACGTCTGGCTCTGCGGGCCGCTGCGGATGGTCGAGGACGCGCGGGCCGTCCTGGCCGAACTCGGCGCCCCCGCCCGCGTCCACGTCGAGCTGTTCTACGTGGACGCGCCGCCGCCACAGCCACGGCGGGTCTCCGCGCCCCTGCGCGGAGCCACGACCGAGCTGACCACCGTCCTGGACGGCCTGCGCACGACCTCGACCGTCTCCCGGGAGACGACCCTTCTGGACGGCGCCCAGGCGACCCGCTCCGACCTGCCGTTCGCGTGCAAGGGCGGCGTCTGCGGCACCTGCCGCGCCGTCGTCCGCGAGGGCCAGACCGACATGCGCCGCAACTACGCCCTCGAACCCGCCGAGGTCGCCGCCGGGTTCGTCCTCACCTGCCAGACCTTCCCCGCCGGGGAGCGCGTGACCATCGACTACGACGCCTGATCGGGGGCGTCGCGCCGGGTCAGGCCGTCGAAGGCGATCGTGGTGATCGCGTCGGCCACCGTGGACGGATCGTAGGCGCCGTCCGCGCGGTACCACTCGACCAGCGAGTTCACCATGCCGAACAGCAGTCGGCTCACCAGCGGCGGCGGCACGTCGTCACGCAGGCGTCCCTCCGCGACCGCGTCCGCGACCAGCGAGGCCAGCCGGTCGTCCAGCCAGCGCCGCCGCCGCAGAGCGGCCAGCTCGACATCGCTGTTGCCCCGCACCCGCAGGAGCAGCGTCACCGACGGCTGGTGCGCCACGAGCACCTCGACGCTGCGCCTGACCACCTCGCGCAGCCGCCCGTACGCCGACGTCCCGGCACCCTCGTTCACCGCCTCGTTCACGACGGCCGTCAGCTCGTCGAGCGCGTCGTCCAGGGCCTGGCTGAGCAGTTGCTCCTTGCCGGTGACATGGTGGTAGATCGCCGGCTTGGTCAGCCCCAGCTCCTTGGCCAGGTCGCCCATGCTGGTGGCGTCATAGCCCTTGCGGTTGAACAGCTCCACCGCCGCCCGCAGAATCGCCGCCTGATCGTAGCCGGGCCGGCCCCGCCGCCGCGGCGCCGGCCCGGCGGCCCCACTCGTCGTCACCGCTGCAGCATCTCACGCCCCTCGCGACCCGTTCTCCGGGCGCCGGGTCCGGGCGCACGGCACGGCCTGAAGGAGATCTAAAGGAAACCGTAAGGGGCGACCGGCAAGCTCAGATCATCAAGCCGGGGCACAAGGCCACGGCGGTGACCACGGGAGAACGGAACAATGCGCAAGCTCATCGAGTCGACCTTCGTGTCCCTGGACGGCATCGTCGACGACACCCGGCCGTCCACCGCCTCCCGGGCAGAGCCGCAGCACTGGGGCCGGCCGTACTGGGACGAGGACCACGGCGGCTACGCCGCGAAGCTGGTCGACTCGGCGGACACCCTACTGCTGGGGCGGGCGACCTACGAGGGGATGGCGGAGGCGTGGATGTCGCGAGCCGGGGACCCGTTCGCCGACGCGGTCAACGCCATGCCGAAGTACGTGGCCTCGCGGACGCTGACCGAGACCACCTGGAACGCCACCGTCATCAAGGACGTGCCGGAGGAGGTCGCCAGGCTCAAGGAGCAGCCGGGCAAGAACATCCTGAAGTGGGGGACCGGTGAGCTCGACCGCACGCTGGTGGAGCACGGCCTGGTCGACGAGTTCCACTTCTGGTACTTCCCGGTCATCGTCGGCGCGGGCAAGCACCTGTTCGAGGGCGCCGGGTTCGACACCACGCACCTGAAGCTGGCGGACATCAGCCGGTTCGGCTCAGGGATCGTCGTCCACATCTACGTGCCAAGGTAAACCGAAGTAAAACCGCCCAGGTTCATGCCGCCCGAGGGCAGGTCACGGCCCGGTCCCCTCCACCAGGGACCGGGCCTGCTCGGGTGCGAGCTCCGCGCCGCTCGCGAAGAGCGCGTCGAAGCCGGGCTCGGCGGCCCGGACGTCGGCGGTGATCCGGGCCAGCTCGTCGCGTTCCGACGGTGAGATGGGCAGGCCGGTCGCGTGTCGCGCGGCGTCGGCCGCACCGAGCAGCCGGGCGGCCAGGCCGGGGCGCCCGTCCAGGACGAGCGCGGCGGCCATGCCCACCAGCGCCCACGCCTTGCCCTTGTCCGAGTGCTGGTCGTGGCAGATGTCGTAGCCCTCGCCGAGCAGCTTCAAGGCGCGGGCGGGATCCCCTCGCCGCTCGGCGAGGAACCCCAGCTCGATCAGGACCATCGACAGGTACGGCGGGTGGCCCTCGCCGGTCCGGTGCGACCGCGCCGACTCCAGCAGCGAGAGCAGGCCCTCCTCGGCCGGGTCGAGCCTGCCTTCCCGGCGGTCCGCGAACGCCAGGGAGATGGTGGCGAACGTCTTCCCGGCGTGATCGCCGTGTTCGGCGTTCAGGCGCCTGGCCTGCTCGGCGTACTCGCGGGCGCGCGCGTACTCCCCGGTCTGGACCGAGGTCCAGGCGAGCCAGCCGAGCCGCCCGGCCACGTCGGGCCACAGCCCCAGGTCCTCGGCGATGCGCAGTCCGACGCGGGTGAGCCGCTCGGCCTCCGCGTGGTCGCCGGCGAGGTCGGCCAGGCCGATCAGCCAGTCCGTGGCCTGGAGGACGCCCCAGTCGTCGCCGAGTGCGCCGAACAGCCGTGCGCCGCGCCTGGCGTCGTCCTCCAGCGCGGTCATGTCCTCCCGGATGTGGGCGAGCATGGCCCGGGTGCTCAGCGCCGCGGCCTCGCCCCACCGGTCCCCGGCCTCCCGCGCGGTGTCCAGGGCCGACTCCAGCAGCTCCGCGGTGGCCTTCTCGTCCCCGGCGGTGATGATCGCCGTGGCCAGGAACCATTCGGCGCGGGCGAGCTCGGCCGGGTCCACCGCCGGACGGTGGTCACGCAAGGACAGCGTGGACCGCTCCGGTACGGCCTGCCCCTGCCGCATCGACAACCCCGCCCGCCAGACCTCCGCCCTGGCCCGCAGAACGGCCGGTGCCTGGCCCGGGACGGCCAGCGCCGCGTCCAGTGCCCGGCGCGCCTCGGTGATCCGGCCGCGCAGGAACCGGTACCACACCAGCGACACGGCCAGCCGCAGCGCCTGCTCCGCCGCGCCCTCGCGCTGGAAGGTGTCGAAGGCGGCCCGCAGGTTCGCGGTCTCGGCGTCGAGCCTGCGCAGCCACTGGCGCTGCTCGGGCCCGCGCAGCAGCGGATCGGCCTGTTCGGCGAGGGCCAGGTAGTGGTCGGCGTGGCGGAGCCGCAGCGCGTCCTCCTCCCCGGCCTCGCGCAGCCGGTCGAGGCAGTACGCCGACACCGACTCCAGCAGCCGGAACCGTGCTGCGTCGGCGCGGACCACCAGGGACCGGTCCACCAGCCCGGCCAGCAGGTCCAGCACCTCGCCCGGCGCGGCCTCGTCCCCCGCGCACAGCGCCTCGGCCGCGGCGAGCGTGCAACCGCCCTGGTGGACGGCCAGCCGGCGCAGCACGGCGCGTTCCGGTCCGGTCAGCAGCCGCCAGCTCCAGCCGATCACCGCGGTCAGGGTGCGCTGCCGGGCGGGCGCGTCCCGCGGCCCGGTGCCCAGCAGCCCGAACCGGTCGCGGGCCACGCTCAGCCGCGCCGCCAGCTCCGGCACGCCCAGCGCCGGGACCCGGGTGGCGGCCAGCTCCAGGGCCAGCGGGATGCCGTCCAGCCTGCGGCACACCTCCGCCACACCCGGCACGGTCTCCGGCGTGGCGTCCAGTCCCGCCCGTTCCAGGAACAGGCGCACGGCGGGGGAGCGGGCCAGCCGGTCGGCGTCGTCGGTGTCGGGAATGTCCAGCGGCGTGACCTCCCAGCGGGCCTCGCCGCGCAGCCGCAGCGGCTCCCGTCCGGTGGCCAGCACGCGCACGCCGGGGGCCGCCGCCAGCAGCGCACCGACCAGGCCCGCCACGGGCTCGACGACATGCTCGCAGTTGTCGAGCACCAGCAGCGTCCGCCGCTCCCTGAGGGCCGCGGCCAGGCGCCCGGCCGCCGTTTCCGGACCGCCCGGCGCGTCCGGGATGGACAGCGCCGACAGCACGATCTCGGCCGGATCGCCCTTCCCGTCCCAGGCGGTCAGGTCGACCAGCCAGACGCCGTCCGGGTACGCCTCCCCGGCCAGGGCGCGGGCGACCGCGAGGGCCACGCTGGTCTTGCCCACCCCGCCGGGCCCGGTGAGCGTCACCAGCCGCCCGGCCGCCAGCAGCTCCCGCACCTGCCGGATGGCGTGGTCGCGCCCGATCAGCTCGGTCACCGGGGCGGGCAGGTTGGTGGAGGGCTTCACCGGTCGCGGGGCGGGCTCGGGCGCGTCCTCGGACGGGTCACCGGACAGGATGGCCTGGTGCAGCCGGACGAGCTCGGGGCCGGGGTCGAGCCCCAGCTCGTCGGCGAGCCGGCGGCGCAGTTCGTGGAAGGCGTCCAGCGCCTCGCTGGTGCGGCCAGCCCGGTGCAGGGCGCGCATGTGGGCCGCGCGCAGCCGCTCCCGGTACGGGTGGCGGCTCACATGCTCGCCGAGCTCACCGGCCAGCTCGCGATGCTCGCCGAGCTCCAGCCGGGCTTCGGCGTACGCCTCCAGCACGGCGAGCCGCCGTTCCTCCCAGCGGGCCACCGCAGGCCGGGCGAACTCCTCATCGGCGAAGTCGGCCAGGGCGGGGCCCCGCCACAAAGACAGCGCCTCGGCCAGAAGCCCTGCCCGGATGCGCGGGTCGTCCGCGCCCTGTGCCCGTTCTGCCAGGGCGGCGAACCGTATCGCGTCCACCGCGTCCGGCCCGGCCCGCAGCGCGTACCCGGGGGCCTGGGACGCGACCAGGTCCCTAGCGCCCTCCTCGGCGACGGCCAGGGCCCGGCGTAACTGCGACACCCGCACGTGCAGCGCGGCGGTGGGATCGGCAGGGGCCGCCGCGCCCCACAGGTCGTCGACGAGCCGGTCGACGGACACCGGACGCCCTTCGTGGACGAGCAGGTCGGCCAGCAGCGCCCGCACCTTGCGCCCGGGTATCGTGACCGCCCGGCCGTCGTCGGTCCAGACGGCCAGCGGCCCCAGTACGCCGAATCTCACCGGACCAGGCTATGACCGGCGCGGAGTGACCAGGCCCGATTCGTAGGCCAGGACCACGAGCTGGGCGCGGTCCCTGGCGCCCAGCTTGGTCATGGCCCTGCTGACGTGCGTCTTCGCGGTGGTCACACTGATCACCATCTGGGCGGCGATCTCGTCGTTGGACAGCCCGCGCGCCACCAGCGCGGTGACCTCGCGCTCCCGGTTGGTCAGCACGTCCAGCCCCGCGGGCGGGGGCTCGGGACGGCGGGCCACGTACTCGCTGATCAGGCGCCGGGTGATCGCGGGAGACAGCAGCGCGTCGCCGCGGGCCGCGACCCGCACGCCCTGGAGCAGGTCGGCGGGCTCGGTGTCCTTGACCATGAAGCCGCAGGCGCCGGCGCGCAGCGCGTTGAAGACGTACTCGTCGAGGCCGAAGTTGGTGAGGATGACGACGTGCACCCCGCTCAGCCGCTCGTCGGCGGCGATCAGCCGGGTCGCCTCGATGCCGTCCATCACCGGCATCTGGATGTCCACGAGGGCGACGTCGGGGCGGTGCTCGCGGGCCAGCGCGACGGCCTGCTCCCCGTTGACGGCCTCGGCCACGACCTCGATGTCGTCCTCGATCTCAAGCAGGGCCCGTAGTCCGCCGCGGATGAGCGCCTGGTCGTCGGCCAGCAGGACGCGGATCACGCCGGCTCCTGCTCGCGGACGGCCGGGAGCGCCTCAAGGGGCAGTTCGGCGCGCACGGTGAAGCCGCCTTCGGGCCGGGGCTCCGCCCGCAGCCGGCCGCCGAGCTCCGCGACGCGCTCGCGCATGCCGAGCAGGCCGGTCCCGGGCACGGGCGGCGCGTCGGGGTCGGCCGTGCCGTCGTCGTCGACCTGCACGATCAGCTCCCGGTCCGCGTAGTCGACGCGGACCGCGGCGGCCGCCCCGCCGGCGTGCCTGGAGACGTTGGTGAGCGACTCCTGGACGATCCGGTAGGCCGCCCGGTCCACCTCGGTGGGCAGCGGCCGCCGCGTGCCGCGGATCGTCACCTCGACCGGCAGCCCGGCCGAGCGGGCCCGCTCCACCAGGTCGTCCAGCCGGTCCAGTCCGCTGGCCGCCGCCTCGGCGTCGGGACGGCCGGCGTCGCGCAGCACCTCCAGGGTGGCGCGCAGCTCGCGGGTGGCGTCGCCGCTGGCCTCCTGGATGGCCAGGAGCGCGGGCGGCACCTCCTCGCCCCGCTTGCGCGCCAGGTGGACGGCCACCCCGGCCTGGACCTTGATGACCGAGATGCTGTGGGTGAGCGAGTCGTGCAGTTCCCTGGCGATGCGCAGCCGCTCCTCGCTGGCGCGGCGGCGGGACGCCTCCTCACGCGTGCGTTCGGCCTCGGCCGCCCGCCGCTCGGCCTCCTCCAGGTACGCCTGCCGGTGCCGGGTCACCGTCCCCGCCACCTTGGCCGCCACGAACCAGCCGATGAGCAGGGTGGTGTCCTGGAGTTCCCGCACGGACCCGTCGATGTCGGGCAGGTTCAGCGCCAGGTCGGTACCCAGATAGACCGCGCTCGCCAGCGCCGCGGCGACCCGGTGCCCGGCCCTGGCGGCGGCGAACACCGACACCATCACGGGATAGGCGGCCGCCGGACCCGGCTCGACCCGCACCGCGAGCACCAGCATGCAGGCCGTGCTGACGGCCAGCGCCACCAGGGGGCCGCGCCGCCAGGCCGCGAGCGCGAGCGAGCCGGCGAGGACCGCCGCGTAGTCCGGCACCCCGGCGTGCCGGGTGCCGATCGACACGATGAACGACAGCAGGACGGCCATCGCCACGGCGAGGAGCCCATCCTTGGCGAGCGGCCGCCACCGATCCTTGAAGCTCATTTGTGCAGGGTAGAAGGTCAACGCGCTACAAACCTCCACGCAGGGTCGTAATTCTCCACTACTCCCCGCGTAGTACGCGGGCCGCCCCGTACTTCCAGCCTGATAGGCGAAGGAGTCTTCCCTGGCATGACGACCGCGGACCTGGCCGGCCACCACCATGTCCGGCATGAACGCGATCAGAGTGGAGTCGAGAGGCGAAGGCTCGGCCCGCGAGGGAGCGGCCCGTGAGCCGCGTGCCAGGCCGGGGCTGACCCTCACCGCGGTGGCCGTCGTGCAGTTCATGGTGTCGCTGGACCTGTCGGTGGTCAACGTCGGGCTCCCGCGGATCGCCGCCGGCCTCGGCTTCGGCGCCGTGGGCCTGACCTGGGTGATCCACGCCTACGCCCTCACCTTCGGCGGGCTGCTCCTGCTGGGCGGCAAGGCCGCCGACCGGTACGGCCGCAAGCGGGTACTGCTGTCCGGGCTCGTGCTGTTCGGCCTCGCCTCCCTGGCGGGCGGCTTCGCCCAGGAACCCGGCCACCTGGTCGCCGCCCGCGCCGCGCAGGGCATCGGGGCGGCCGCGCTGGCTCCGGCCGCGCTGGCGTTGCTGGCCACCACGTTCCCCGAAGGCAGGGCCCGGGTCCGCGCGTTCGGGGTGTGGAGCGCGATGAACGCCGCCGGAGGCGCCCTCGGCGTCCTGATCGGCGGCGTGCTCACCCAGTACGCGGGCTGGCGCTGGGTGATGTTCGTGAACGTGCCGATGGCCGCCGGGGCGCTGCTCATGGCCTGGCGCGGCGTCGCCGCCGCCCCGACCCCGGCGCGCGGCGGCCGTCCGGACGTGCTCGGCGCCGTGCTGGCCACGGCGGGCATGACCCTGCTGGTGTTCGGCATCGTCCGGACCGACCAGTACGGGTGGTCCTCACCGACCACGCTGGTGACCCTGGCGGTCGCCGCCGCGCTGCTGGCCGCGTTCGTGAACGTCGAGCGGACCACCGCTCGTGAGCCGCTGGTCAGGCTCGGCCTGTTCGCCAACCGCTCGGTCACCGGCGCCAACGTCTACAACCTGCTGCTCGGCGCGGCGATGGCGTCGTCCTTCTACTTCATGTCCCTCTACCTGCAACGCGTGCTCGGGACCGGGCCCGCCATGACCGGGCTGATGTTCCTGCCCCTCGCCCTCGCGGTGGTCGTGGGCTCCGTGCTCGCCGTCCGGCTCGGCTACCGTCTCGCGCCCAGGACGCTCCTGGCCATGGGCGGGTCCCTGACCGCCGCCGCGTTCGCCTGGTTCGGGCTGATCAGCACCGACGGCGCGTATGCCACCGACATCCTCATCCCCTCGATCGTGCTCGGCGTCGGCTTCGGCCTGTGCCTGGGCCCGCTGGTCAACACCGCCACCAGCGGCGTCGCGGCGCACGAGAGCGGCACCGCCTCGGGTCTGCTCAACAGCTCGCGGCAGATCGGCGCCTCGCTGGGGCTCGCCGCCCTGGGCACCGCCGCCCAGCACCGCACCGGCCCCACCGTCACCCTTGAAAGCCTCAACGACGGCTACGCGTTCGGCCTGGCCCTGGGCGCCGTGCTCCTGGCCGCCGCCGTCCTGGTCGCCCTCACCGTCCTGAGGGCAGAGCGATGAGCGTCGCCGCCAGTGGTTCTCAGTCGGGCCAGGACATGGCGGGCCTGCTGCGCCCTCACATCCGTACGTTCACCGCCGTGGTGGTCCTCCAGATCATCGGTGCCGTCGCGGGCCTGGCGCCGCTGCTGGCCGTCGTCGAGCTCGGCCGCACGCTGCTGGCGCCCGGCCCGGTCGACGAGGGCCGTGCCTGGCTCACCGTGATCGCCGGAGCGGCCGGGCTGTTCGCCCGGCTGCTGTTCACGTCCGCGTCGTCCGGGATCGGGCATCTGCTCGACGACACGGTGCAGCTGTCGTTCCGCCGGCGGCTGGCCGAGCGGCTGGGACGCGTCCCGCTCGGCTGGCTCTCCCGGCGCCGCACCGGTGAGCTGGCCAAGGTCGTCGGGGAGGACGTGAGCGCCGTGCACCCCTTCATCGCCCACACCCCCTCCGAGCTCATCTCCGCCTTCGTGGTGCCGCTGGTGTCGCTGATCTACCTGTTCACCGTCGACTGGCGGCTCACGCTGATCACGCTCATCCCGGTGGCGCTGGCGATCGCGCTGGTCCCCCTGATGATGACCCCGGCCCGGCTGCGCGAGCAGAAGGAGTTCGACGCGGGCATGGAACGGATCGCCAACGCGGCCGTGGAGTTCGTCCAGGGCATCGCGGTGGTCAAGGCGTTCGGCGGCGGCGAGCGCGCGCACCGCCGGTTCCGCCAGGCCGTGGACTCCTTCGTCACGAGCTTCTACCGGATGGTGCGCGGCCTCGCCGGGATCGCCGCCGGGATGCAGGTGGTGCTGTCACCGCCGTTCGTGCTGCTGGTCGTCCTGATCGGCGGCGCCGTCCTGATCACCAACGGCGGCCTGCCCGCGGCCGACCTGCTGCCGTTCCTGCTGCTGGGGCTGGGTCTGACCGCGCCGGTGGAGGCCCTCGGCCACGGGTTCGACAACATGCAGGCGGCACGGCGCGCGGTCGGCCGGATCCGGGACGTGCTCGACGTGCGCCCGCTGCCCGAGCCCGCGCGCCCGCTCACCCCGCGGGGCCACCGGGTGGAGCTGCGCGGCGTCCGATTCGGCTACCAGGCCGGCCAGGAGGTGCTGCGCGGCATCGACCTGGTGCTCGAACCGGGGACGGTCACCGCGGTCGTCGGCCCGTCGGGAAGCGGGAAGTCCACGCTGGTCAAGCTGCTGCCCCGCTTCTTCGACCCGACCCACGGCTCGGTCACCCTCGGCGGCGTCGACCTGCGCGACCTCGACGGCGCCGCGCTCTACCGCACGGTCTCCTTCGTCTTCCAGGACGTCCGCCTGCTGCGCGCGTCGGTCGCGGACAACATCGCCCTGGCGGTACCGAGGGCCGGCCTCGACGAGGTGGTACGCGCCGCCGAGCTGGCCAACGTCCACGAGCGGATCCTGGAACTGCCGCGCGGCTACGACACGATGATCGGCGACGAGGCCGGGCTGTCGGGCGGCGAGGCCCAGCGGATCGCGATCGCCCGCGCGCTGCTCGCCGGCACGCCCGTCCTCGTCCTGGACGAGGCGACCGCGTTCGCCGACCCGCTCACCGAGCAGGCGGTGCGCCGCGCCCTCACCTCGCTGGGCGGCGACCGGACGGTCCTGGTCATCGCCCACCGCCTGGAGACCATCGCCGACGCCGACACCGTCGTGGTCTTGGAGGACGGGGCGATCGCCGAGCGCGGCACGCCCGCCGAACTGCTGGCACGCAACGGCAAGTTCGCCGAGTTCTGGCGAACCCACCGGACGGCGATCGGCGCCGAGGCCGAGACCCACGGTGGCGTCTTGGGAGGAGACCCGTCCCGATGATCCCCATGCTGCTGCGCGTACTGGGCCACCGGTACGCACCGCCCGTGCGCCGCACCGTGGCCCTGATGACGGTAACCGCGGTGGCCGAGGGCCTGTCGTACGCGCTGCTGGTCCCCGTGCTGCGGGCGTTGTTCGGCGGCACGCCGGAGGACGCCCGGCCGTGGCTGATCGCGTTCGGCGCCGCCGTCGCGGTCTACGGGACGCTGCGCTATGTCGCCGACCTGTCCGGTTTCCGCGCCGGGACCACGCTGCTGGACGGCATGTACCACCGGCTGGGCGACCACCTGGCCCGGCTGCCCGTCGGCTGGTACGGCGCGGGCCGCGTGGGAGAGGTGTCCGTCCTGGCCGGCAGGGGCGTGCTGGAGGCGATGAGCGTGATCGCGCACCTGCTGGGCCCGCTCATCTCCGCGTCCGTGACACCGCTGACGATCGTCGCCGTGATGCTCGCGTTCAACTGGCAGATGGGCCTGGCCGCGCTGGCCGCCGTCCCCGCCGTGGCGGCGATCCAGATCTGGACGGGACGGGCGATGGCCGCCGCCGACACCGACCGGGCGGCACGCGCCCACGAGGCCACCGGGCGGGTCATCGAGTACCTGCAAGCCCAGCCCGTGCTGCGCGCCGGTGGCCGGACCGGCGAACGCTTCCGGCTGCTCGACGACGCGCTGAGCGAACTGCGGCGCGCGTCCCGCCGTACCACGCTGTCGGCCCTTCCCGGCGTGCTGGGCCTGACGCTGACCGTGCAGGCGATGTTCACCGTGCTGCTGGTCCTGGGCGCGTACCTCGCGCTCGGCGGGGGCATCGGCGCGGCGGAGGTCCTGTCGATCCTGGTGCTGGCCGCCCGCTGCGCCGATCCGCTGCTGTCGCTGGCCGAGCTGGGCGGCAGGCTCCGTGCCGCGCGCAACGAGCTGACCAGGCTGGAGACGGTGCTGCGCACCGAGCCGTTGCCGGAGCCCGCCGCTCCGGTCCGGCCGGCCGGGCATGACCTGGAGTTCGACGCGGTCACCTTCCGGCACGGCGACCGTACCGTCGTCGGTGACCTGTCGATCTCGGTGCCGCAGGGCCAGCGGCTCGCCGTGGTCGGGCCGTCGGGCGCGGGCAAGACCACCTTGCTGCAACTCCTCGCCCGGTTCTACGACGTGGACGCGGGGGCGGTGCGCGTGGGCGGCGTGGACGTGCGCGACATCAGCACCGAGGTGCTGATGGACCAGATCGCCATCGTCTTCCAGGACGTCTTCCTCTTCGACGGGACCCTTGAGGAGAACGTGCGGCTCGGCCGTCCCGACGCGACCGACGCCGAGGTGCGGGCGGCGGCGACCGCGGCGCGGCTGGACGAGGTGATCGAACGGCTGCCCGGCGGATGGGCGGCCCACGTCGGGGAGGGCGGCGCGCTGCTGTCGGGCGGTGAGCGCCAGCGCGTCTCCATCGCGCGGGCGCTGCTGAAGGACGCGCCCATCGTGCTGCTCGACGAGGTGACCTCCGCCCTGGACCCGGTGAACGAGGCCGCCGTCCACGAGGGCATCGACCGGCTGATGGCGGGCCGGACGGTGGTGATGGTCGCGCACCGGATGCGCACCGTCCAGCGCGCCGACCGCGTCGCCTTCCTGGACGCCGGCCGGATCCTGGAGGAGGGCACCCACGATGAGCTGCTGCGCCGCGGCGGCCGCTACGCCGCCTTCTGGGAGGCGGGCGGCGCGCCTTCCCGGCCTTCACCACCGCCGGCCGGTGCCTCGTCGGCGACACGATGACCTCCCTGCGGCGACGCCTCACGCAGCGACGTCATCGGTGCGTCCGGCGGTCAGGGGGATGCGAGCAGGGGCTCGGAGTCCCCGGCGGTGCCGTCCTCCTCGACGGGCCGGTGCCCGGGGCTCGGCGTGTTCATCAGGACGGCGATGATCAGCGCGCCGGCCAAAATGATCCCCGCGGCCCAGGCGCCGGCCGTCGCGAACCCCTCCACCACCGCCTGCCTGGCGACGGCCGGGTCCTGGCCGGAGGAGGCGTGCGAGGCCAGGTAGTCCACGGTCGCGCTGGTGGCGATGGTGTTGAGCAGCGCGGTGCCGATCGAGCCGCCGATCTGCTGCGCGGTGTTGACGCCGGCCGAGGCCACGCCCGCGTCGCCCTGGTCGACGCCGTGGGTGGCGTAGTTGAGGCTCACCGGCATGATCAGGCCCGCGCCGAAGCCGATCATGAGCTGCGTGACCAGCACGCCCCCGGCGTACGAGGTGTCCGCCTCCAGCGTGGCCATCCACAGCATGCCGCAGGAGCCGATGAGCAGGCCGGGCACGATCAGGGCCCGCGGCGGCACCCTGGGCAGCAGCCGGGCGCTGAGCCCGCCGGCCGAGACCAGGACCGCCGCGGCCATCGGGAGGAAGGCCACACCCGCCTTGACCGGCGAGTATCCCTTGACGACCTGCATGTAGTACGTCATGAACAGGAACGCCCCGAACATCCCGACGACGGCCACGCCCACGGACAGGTAGGCACCGCCGCGGGTGCGGTCGGCGACCACGCGCAGCGGCAGCAGCGGCTGCCGCGTCCGGCTTTCGACCAGGGCGAACGCGGCGAGCAGCACGCCGCCGGCGGCCAGCAGCCCGATGACCGTCGCCGAGCCCCAGCCGTCGGACTCGGCCCTGCTGGTGGCGTACACGATCGCGACCAGCCCGCCGGTCACCAGCACCACCCCGGGGACGTCGAACCGCGCCTTGCCCGGACGCCGCGACTCGTCCAGCAGCGCGTACCCGCCGAACGCCGCGACCAAGGCGATCGGGATGTTGATGTACAGGCACCAGCGCCAGTCCAGGTAGTCGGTCAGCGCCCCGCTGACCAGCAGGCCGATCGCGCCGCCCGCGGCGGCGATGCCGCCCCAGATCCCGAACGCCTTGGCGCGCTCCCCGGGCTGGGTGAACGTCACGGTCAGCAGCGACAGCGCGGACGGCCCCAGCAGCGCGCCGAACGCACCCTGGAGGGCACGGGCGGCCAGCAGCATCCCGGGGCCGGACGCCGCGCCGCCGAGCGCCGACGCCGCGGCGAAGCCCACCAGCGCGATCAGGAAGGTCCGCTTGCGGCCGGTGTGGTCGGCGATCCGGCCGCCGAGCAGCAGCAGGCCGCCGAAGGCCAGCGTGTACGCGGTGATGATCCACTGCCGGTCGCCGTCGGAGATCCCCAGGTCCCGCTGGAGGGACGGCAGCGCGATGTTCACGACGGTGGCGTCCAGGATGATCATGAGCTGCGCCAGCCCGATGAAGAACAGCGCGGCCCAGCGGCGCGAAGAGGTCTCCGGAGCCCGCGCCTTGGTGGTTGCCATGGCTTCGTCCTCGCTCGTGGTGTGGCACGCCGCGCGGATCGAGCGCGCGGCGTCCTGACACACACAAGACGCGGCCGTTCCGGGCCGTGTGACGGGACGGCCGTGTGACAAGACCCACCGCCCGCCGATGTCATGAAGCACCCGCGACCGGCGTCCCGTCCTGAAGGCCGGTCACCCGGTGGACGCCGAACCGCGCATCCTGATCTTGATTTGGCCCTCGCCGTGGCGCGCGACCTCCCGCAGGCCGAGCCGCCGGTAGAGGGCGTACGCGCGGTGGTTGACCGCCAGCACGTCCAGGACCAGGTCCTGGCCTTGCCGGCCCGCCTGACGCAGCAGCTCGGTGATGAGGCGGGTGCCGATGCCGCGCCCCTGGTGGTCGGGGTGGATCTCGATCCGCCCGAGGTAGATCTCGGCCGGGCGGTGCTCGACGCTGAGCATCCCGGCGTCGGCCCCGTCGACGGTGATGATCTGCCAGTTGCCGGGCTCGAAGGCGCGCGAGTGGTAGCCGCGCTGGTCCTGCTCGTTCCACCCCCAGACCGCGGCGACGTAGTCGCCCATGGCCGCCTTGTGCAACTGGAAGCAGAACTCGCTGTCAGCGGGTGTGGCGGGACGTAGCCCGACGACGCTCACGCGACCTCCTCGACATTGCGGCGAACGCGACCCCCATCACACCAAGCCGCGCCTCACCGACGGTGGCCGACCTGGACGGGCAGTCCACGCACCGCAACGACAGCAGAGGCGGCCTGGTCCGGCGGAGGATCCAGGGCAGCACCATATGAGGTTGTGAGGACATGGGCTCTCAAGACCTGACACGAGGCCGATTGCGCGTGGCGGAGCGGTCTTTCCGCGTCAGCCCCGTCCGAGGACGCAGAACTCGTTGCCCTCCGGGTCCGCGAGGACCGTCCAGGGCACGTCGCCCTGGCCGATGTCGGCGTCGGTGGCACCGAGATCCCGCAGCCGGGCCACCTCCGCCTGGTGATCGTCGCCGGGGTACGGCAGCACGTCGAGATGGCCACGCGTCCACACGGTCGGCGCCGTACGGAAGAACTCCAGGTACGGCCCGACCCCCTGGGACGAGCGCAGCACCGCGTGATCGTCGGTCGCCTCGTACGGCTTCCAGCCGATCGCCTCGCCCCAGAACCGCGCCATGGCCCGCGGATCCGCGCAGCCGACCACGACCCTGGCGATCGGTCCGGTGTCCCGGTAGATCTCCCGGGGCTCCAACACGCAGAACACGTTGCCCTCGGGGTCGGCCAGGACCGTCCATGGGACGTCGCCCTGGCCCACATCGGCGGGCGTCGCACCGAGTTCCTTCAGGCGCGCGACCAGCTCCGCCTGATGGGCCGTGGAGGTGGTGGCGAGATCGAGGTGCACGCGGTACCTCACCGTCTCCGGATCCGGGACGGTGACGACGTCGACACAGACGGCGGTGGGGTCCGGCCAGGTGAAACCCACGGGCTCGATGTTGGTCACACCGGGTCCCTCACTGGAGACGCCCCAGCCGAGCGCCTCCGCCCAGAACCGGCCGAGCGCTGCGTCATCGCGCGCCTTGAAGTTCACCTGAACGAGTCGCAGTCCCACGCCGCCCAACCTTACGTCCGCGCGCCAGTGCGGTCGCCGCGACCACGGACGTGCACGATCTGGTCGTCGGGTCGGAAGGCGGCGGTCCATGTGCCGGTCATGGGTTCATTGCTCCTGGGCGCGCAGCAGGCGGCGGGTGAGGTCGTCAAGGCGGGCGGCGTCGCCGGGGGCGAACGACGGGTTGTCCAGGCTTATCCGGTCGGTCAGGAGGAAGGCGCTGAGCGGTTCGGCGGGTGGGGCGTCGATGCGGGCGGTGATCGGTTTGATGCCGTCCTCGACGGGGGTGCCGTGCCTCTTGAGCGCCGCGACGTGGGCCGCGGTGGCCGCGTCGTACTCGCCGGCGAAGCTGGTCGAGACGGGACCGGGGTTGATCAGTACGTAGCGGGTGGGGCCGGCGGCGTGCTGGGCGGCGAAGGCGACGCCCAGCAGGTTGTTGGCACGGCCTGCCTGCATCTGGGCGGCGACGCCGTCGTAGCCGCGTTCGAGCATGAGGTCGTTCCAGTGGATGCGGCCGACGGGGGCGCCGGGCACGGGCCCGGACACGTTGACGATGACCCGCGGGCGATCCAGGCCGTGGCTGAGCAGGAACCGGCTGAGGTATTCCAGCGCGAAGGTGCCTTCCAAGCCTTCGGCTGTGACGAACCGGGTGGAGCGGAAATACCGGGCGCACAGCACCAGCGCGTGCACGGCGGGGTAGCGGTCGTTGATCTCCTCGATGACGCGCCGGTTCTCGGCGACCAGGCTCAGGTCGGCCCGGATGAAGTGGGCTTCGGGAAGGGTGGCGGCCTTGGCGGGGTCACGGCCGACGATGACGACGGTGGCGCCGCGGTCGAGGTAGCCGCGGGCCAGGGCGCGGCCCATCCCGTCGGTGCCTCCGGTGATCACGATCGTGGTCATGACGATGCCTTTCCGGACAGGGCGGGTTCTTCGCGGGCGGCCGGGGCTACGGGGCGGCCGGGCAGCAGCGGGATGGCGGCCAGCACGATGGTCAGCATCGCGACGACAAGCCAGAACACGCCGTGGAAGCCGGAGGTCGGGTCGCCGGAGGTCTGCAGGATGAGGGTGACCAGGGCGATGCCGAGGGCCGCGCCGAGCTGGTTGAGGACGTAGAGCACCGAGCTGCCCTGCGCCACCATGGGGGCGGGCAGTGTGCGGTACAGCGAGCCCATGGTGGGCGCGCTGAAGCAGCCCATTCCCAGACCGATGGTCAGGGCCGCAAGGACCGGCACCGCCTCGGGGGTGTCGGCTCCGACGAAGGTGAAGGCCAACGCGCTCAGCAAGGCCGACATCGCGCCGCCGCAGGCCAGGCCGCGTGTGCCGACTCGGTCCGACAGCCGTCCGGCCAGCGGCATGGCGATGGCGCCGCCGAGGCCGGCGGGGGCCATCAGGAGCCCGGCGGCGAGCACGCCGTGTCCGTGGGCTTGCTGGTAGTACAGCGGGAGCACGAACAGGGTGGCGAAGTTGGCCAGACCGCCCAGGCCCATGATGGTGACGCTGGCGGTGAAGCCGCGGCTGGCGAACAGCCGCAGATCGATCAGGGGCGGGACGCGCCGGGGGCGGCGGGCATGGACGCAATAGGCGATCAGCAGCACGACGCCCGCGGCCAGCGGGGACAACGCCTGCCAGGCGGTGAACGCGGCGTGCTCGGCCGCCTGCGACAGGGCCAGGACCAGCGCGGCGGAACCGGGGCCGAGCAGGGCCAGGCCGAGGACGTCGAGGCGCTGCCGGTGCGTTCGCGGGTCGGCCGGGGGATCGCCCGGGATCATGCGCAGCGCGAGCACATACGCGAGGGCACCCAGGGGCACGCTGAGCAGGAACATCCAGCGCCATGACATGGCGTTCAAGACGGCGCCGCCGGCCATCGGGCCGAGGACGGGGCCAAGGGACAGTACGACACCCATCAGGCCCATGACGCGTCCGGCGCGTCGGGGACCGGCCGCGCGGGCCAGCAGGATCAGCACGAGCGGGTCGAGGATCCCGGCGCCGACGCCCTGGAGGCTGCGGAAGGCGATGAGGCTTCCGACGTTCCAGGCCAACCCTGCGGCGAGCGCGCCCCCTGTGAACACCGTCAGGCCGATCAGCCACAGCCGTTTGCCGCCGTACCGGTCAACGGCCCAGGTGGTGAACGGGATGGTGGTGGTGACGGCGAGGAGGAACCCGGTGGAGGCCCACCCGACGGTGCTCAGGGAAGTGTGGAAGGCGGCGGCCAGCGTGTCGGTGGCGACCGCGGCCATCGAGCTGTTGAGGATGCCCAGCAACCCGCCGAGCAGCACCACGCCGATCGTCGCCGGCAGCCGGGGGTCAAGGCGGTCATCTGGAGTTGAACCCATGGGTTCAAATTATTGGCCTTCTAAGACCGTCCGCAAGACGCCGGTTCACCGAACTGGACCCGCCAGTACAATCGAGTCCGTGACCATCACGCGCGGGCAGGCCGATCGGCGGAGGGCGATCCTGGAGGGCGCGTTCACCGTGTTCGCTCGCCGCGGCTACGCCCAGGCGTGTGTCAAGGAGGTCGCCGCCGAGGCCGGGGTGGCCAAGCCCACCGTCTACAACCACCTCAACGACAAGGCGACGCTGTTCCGGCAGGCCGTGCAGGCCGCGGCCCAAACCGTGCTGGACGAGCGGCTCGCCGCGCTCGAACCGCTCAAAGAACCCGGCGACCTGCACGCCACCCTGGACGACGTCGGCCACCGACTGCTGGAACTGCACGCCGACGACCGCTCATGCGCGCTGCGGCGGCTGCTCTACGCGGAGATCACCCAGTTCCCCGACCTCATCGACATCGTCCTTGAGTACGGCCCGCACCGTCTCACCCAGGCTCTCGCCGACCGGCTGGCGCGCCTCACCCTTGCCGGCCGCCTGAGCGCCAACGACCCCGACCGGGCGGCCGAACAGTTCATCGCCCTGCTCACCGGGCCCCTGGAGGCACGCTCCCGGATGGGCACCCGCCAGATCGACGACGCCGAGTTGCGCGAGATCGCCCGCGGCGCCGTCCGCACCTTTCTGGCGACGTTCGGCACCGCCGACGGCTAGGTTCGCCCCGCAACATGGCCGAGACCTCGCCGACCGGCGTCGGCCGAGATCAGAGCTGCATGAGCTTGCAGACCAGGGCAGTGAGCTGGGCGCGTTCGCTGGTGGTGAGAGGGGCGAATGTTTCTTCCAGGTAGGAGGAGACGGTGCTCTCGGCCTCGGCGAGGCGTTCGCGCCCCTCGTCGGTGATGGTGACGGCGTAAGAGCGGCGATCGTCGGGGTTGCGTTCGCGGCGGACGAATCCGGACTGCTCCAGGTCGTCGCACACGTTCACCATGACGCTGCGGTCGATCCGCAGTTCCTCGCTGAGCACCTGCTGGGAGCAGGGGCCGACGGTGTCGAGCATCTTCAGTACCAGGTGCTGGCCGACGCCGAGGCCGTGCCGGGTGGCATGGGCGTCGGCGGCGCGGGCCAGGTACGCCGAGGCGCGGCACATCGCGATGTCCGGGCGTTCGGCCACCAGCGTCGGGAAGTACGCCGGCCGGGCGGGCTTGGAAGGCATGGGTCTCCTGCACTGTCGACCCGTCCGAGGCTACCAGGGCCATCTGTCAGGCGATTGTTTGACAGCAGATTGTTTGTGTTCATACGGTTTCGTCTTGCTGCAGATCGTCTGCTCAAAGATGGAGGGCTCTGGTGACGCGTTCCGACCGCCGGGCGACGGCGGCCCTGGTCCTGCTGTGCGCGGCGGTGTTCCTGGACTCGATGGACCTGTCACTGACGGCCGTGGCGCTGCCCGCCATCGGCGCCGACCTCGCGCTGCCCGAGGGCACACTGCAATGGCTGATGTCCGGCTACGCGGTCGCCTACGGCGGGTTCCTGCTACTCGGAGGGAGGCTGGCCGACCTGCTCGGGCGGCGCCGGATGTTCCTGGCATCGCTGGCGGTGTTCGCGGCGGCGAGCCTGGCGGGTGGCCTGCTCTCCGACGGCTGGCCTCTGGTCGCCACCCGCGTGGTGAAGGGCGTCGCGGCCGCGCTGACCGCCCCGGCGGCACTGTCGCTGATCACCACGACGTTCGCCGAGGGGCCGCGCCGCAACCGGGCGCTCGGCGTGTACGCGCTGGCCGGAGCAACCGGCTACAGCGCTGGACTGATCGCCTCCGGGCTGCTCACCGAGGTGAGCTGGCGGCTGGTGTTCTTCCTGCCGGTGCCTGTCGCGCTGCTCGTCCTCGCCGTCGCCCCCAGGGTGATCCCGGCCGGACGCGCCGACGGCCCGCGCACGGGATTCGACACGGCGGGCGCCGGCACCGTCACCGGCGGCGTCCTGCTGCTGGTCTACGCACTCACCGAGACCAGCTGGCCCGCCGGTGTGGCGGCGCTGGTGCTGCTGGGAGCGTTCGTGGCGATCGAGCGGCACCGGCGGCACCCGCTGGTGCCGCTGGAGGTGTTGCGTTCACGACGGCTCGCCTCGGCCGACCTGGCGGCGCTGGCCTGGGCGTGCGCGACGATCGGCTGGCAGTTCGCGGCCGTCCTGTACCTGCGGGACGTGCTGGGGTACTCGGCGCTGGACACCGGACTGGGGATCGTCCCGATGGGATTGGCCATCGTCGTGACCGCCAACCTGGCCGGACGGCTGATCGGGCGCTGGGGCCTGCGGCGCACCGCCGCGCTCGGGCTGCTGGTCCAGGGCGCCGGGATCCTGCTGTTCCTGCGCACAGGCGCGTCCAGCGGCTACGTGACCGTGCTGCTGCCCGCGCTCATCGTGCACGGCGTGGGTAACGGCCTGTCGTTCCCCAGCCTCAACATCGCCGCGGTCGCCGGCCTGCCCGACGACCGCCAGGGCCTGGCCTCCGGTCTGGTCACCTCCGCCGTCCAAATCGGGGCCGGCATCGGCGTAGCGGTGCTCGCGGCCGTGATGACCCTTCCGGCGTCCTCGCTGGACGGTTACCGCGCGGCGTTCCTGACCGCCGGATCCTTCTCGCTGCTCGGCGCGCTCATCGCCTACCTCGGCCTGCGTGCCGACGTCGAACCCGCGGCCGACGAACCGGCGACCACCGCACCGACCTCCACACGCGCATGAGGAGCACCACGATGACCCTCAACCTGACCCCCGACGAACTGCTGTCCACCACCCGGGCCGTCCGCAAGCGGCTCGACTTCGACCGGCCCGTCCCGCGCAAGCTCATCGAGGAATGCATCGACCTGGCCACCCAGGCACCCACCGGACGCAACCGGCAACGCTGGCACTTCATCGTGGTCACCGAGCCGCGCCTGCGCCGCAAGGTGGGCGACATCTTCCGCCGCGCGCTCGCCGCCGCGGAGGGCCAACCACTGAACGAACACGACATCCGCCGCATGAACCACGCGCCGCGCTCCACCCAGGGCGTGTTCGACGGGCTACGGCACCTGACCGACAACATCCACCGCGTCCCGGTGTTCGTCATCCCCGCCATCGAAGGACGCACCGATCACGCCTCGGCGGCCGTCCAATCCGGCACATGGGGATCCATCCTGCCCGCGACCTGGAGCTTCATGCTCGCCGCCCGCGCCCGCGGCCTCGGCACCACATGGACCACCGCCCAGGGACCCCTCGAACACGAACTCGCCGCCACCCTGGGCGTCCCCTACAACGAGGTCATGCTCGCCGCGTTCATCCCGCTCGCCTACACGATCGGCACCGACTTCAAACCCGCGCCCCGCATCCCACGTGACCAGGTCCTGCACTGGGAACGATGGTGAACGCCCGACCACCAGGCCGAGCATCCGACCCGAGCAGCGAAGGCCGCGGACCAGGACCGCCTGCTCGCGAACGTCCGACGGCGGCTTCGCCCTCGCCGCCGCTCGCCAACTGAACCCCACCCCAGCACCACCGCACCTGCGACGCCCGAGCCGAACGCTCGGGCGTCCTTGCGTCCCCGCTCCAACCGGGTGATCCCTTTCTGGCGTATTCCGGCTGCCTCCCGCCTGGAACCGGCAAGAGCAGACCCGACTCCTCACTGGTGCGCCGATCCTTACGGCACCCCTGCGACCACCGCGGCCCAGCGTATAACCACGATTATGCGCTAGCCCTCATTACTTCTTCGAGAAATCAGATCACTGAGTTTCATTCCTCGAAACAAAGAATCATGAGAGGATGAGGTCATGATCGACGCGGTGGAGGGCGCACAGGAGTCCAGCGGAGGGCGGCGGGTGCCGCCCGGGGCGGATCCGGCGGCCCCATGGGGACGGTGCAAGTACTGCGACACACCGCTGCCACGGCCGCCCAAGGCGCGTGGCCGGCGGCCGGAGTACTGCCCGCCCGAGCTGGACGAGCAACAGCAGGTGATCAAGGACTGCCAAGCGGAGGCGCATGCCGCCAACCGCAGCCCGGCCGCCGCCGCGGTGGCCGAGCCGCTGGCGGCGCTGCGCTCGGTGCTGACCGGGATGGCCGCCGCCGCCCGCGACCGCGCCGCGCGCGAGAGCGAGGCGGCCGACCGCCTTCAGGAGATCATCGACACCGTCGTCGAGCGCAACGGCGTGCTGGAACGGCAGGCCGCCGAGGCCACGGCGCGGGCACGGGAGGCCGAGGCGGCGCGGCGCACCGCCGAGCAGGGCGAGGACGCCGCTCGTGCCGCCGCCGACGCCGCCGACCGGGCACGCGCCCAGGCCGAAGAACGAGCCCTCGCCGCCGAGGAGATCGCCCGCGCCGCCCAGGCCGCCGCCGACGCCGCACGCCAGACCGCCCGCGCCGAGGCCGAGGCCCGCCAGGCCGCCGAGTCCGCCGCGCAGACCGCCACCGCGGCGGCGCGGCACACCCAGGACCAACTGGACCGGACCGACCAACGACTGCGCGCCTGCGAGCAGGACCTTCAGCGCACCCGGCAGGACCTGGCCCAAGCCCGGGACGCGCACGCGGCCACCCGCTCCCGACTCGACCAGCAGACCGGCGAGGCCGCCGCCCTGCGCGCGCGCCTGGACGACCTGGCGGCACAACTGACCGGCGCCCGGGACGAGGTGACCACCCTGCGCGCGGCACTGACCGAGGCCGAGCACGCCGCCCGCGCCGCCACCGAACGTGCCGAGCAGGCCGAAGCACAAGCCAAGCGTGACCGCGACGCCGCCGCCGCGATCCGCCGGGAACGCGACGCCGCACGCGAGGCCCACCTCACCGAGACCGCCACGCTGACCGCCCAGGTCTCCGCGCTCACCGCCGAACGCGACGCCGCCCGCGAATCCGCCGCGGCCCACCTTGAACGCGCCGTCCGCGCCGAAACCCTCGCCACCGCGACCAACGCTGCCGAGTGAGAGGTCACGGTTACGGTCAGCGATCGTTGCAAGACGGGCTTACCGCGCGGTAGCGCATCACGGCCGCCTGCACGGGCACTCTGAGTGTCAGGCCAGGGGAGGCCGGTCAGCCGATGAGGTCGATGGTGTGGCGGAAGGTGGCGGCGGCGGCTTCCAGCTCCGCGAGGAGCTCGCGCCAGCCGGCGGCCTCGCTCTCGTTCATGCCGGACCAGTCCTGGTCGCCGGACTCACGGGTGAACTCCGCGATGTGCTCGGCGGTCTCGGCGAGCTGGTTCAGCACGATCCCGATGCTCGACCCGCCGGCGGAACCACGGTAGAGCAGCAGCGGGAAATCGGCGGCCGCGGTTGCGTTGGCGGTGGTCTGCCGCTCGATCTCGTCGTTGGGGTCGCTCATGCTCCGCGCCATCCGCCGTCGATGAGCTCTACGGCGGGGACGTAGTCGTGGGCGAACCGCTGACGGGCCTTGGCCAGGGCCGGCACGCGCGGGTCGTCGAGCGGGATCTGGGGCAGCGGCACGGCGCTCTCCTCCAAGACGGGCCGAGCCCCATCCTGGTGTCGTTGGACCATGCCGTCAATCGAATGGAGGCCGGGTGAGGCGTCAGGCTGGGCGGCTCACCGCGTCGCCGCCGCTGTCGCCCCGGTCCGAGGCATGGCCGGGCGCGGAGACGGAGAAGTCGACCTTGAGCGCGTAGCGGTGCGCCACGTAGGAGCTGATCGTGTATTCGAGAGGGTTCCCATGCTGGTCGATGATGGAGCGCGTCTCGACGAGCATCGGCGTGGTGCGGTCGACGTCGAGTTCGGGTGCATCGTCGTCGGCCGTGCGCGCCGTGAGGACGGAGGAGCCGAGGGTCGGGTGCAGTCCTGCGCGGCGGAGGGTCTGGTGCAGTGATCCGGTCTCCAGGTCCGCGGTGAGCAGCGCGTCGAGGGTGGCGGGGAAAGTGGCGTGTTCGATGGCCACGGGCAGGTCGTCGAAGAGCCGGACGCGGCTGATGGCGACCACGGACGCGGGCTGCGTGGTAAGGGCCGGGTAGAGGGCGGCCCTCTCCTGGTGGGAGGCAGGGCGCACGGTGGCCTCCAGGACCCGGGAACGTGGTGTCCTGCCGAGGGCGCGGGCCTGATCATGGAAGCTCAGCAGGGTGCCGACCGGCCGGGCGGCGGGGGCGTGCCGCACGAAGCTGCCCCGCCCGGGGACCCGCTCCAGCAGGCCGTCGCGCTCCAGCCGGACCAGAGCGGCGCGCGCCGTCATCCGGGAGACACCGAACTCCTGCGCCAGCCGCGATTCGGAGGGGAACGGATCGCCGTCGGCGGCGCCTTCGAGGCGTCGGCGCAGCTGCTTCTCGATGCGCTCGTACAGCGGTTGCGACGCGGCCATGGCGGATGCGTTCCCCCTCAGTCGGATGTCGGCTCCCAGTGTGACAGTCGACACCGTCGCCCGGACCTGTATAGGCTGTATATACAACCTACCTCGGGCGACCCAAGGAGAGCATCATGTCCGTGGCCTCGATCGACGTCCCGCGCTGGGACGGCCCCCTGCCCTCGTACGAGGAGGTGGCGAAGATGATCGACCACTCGCTGCTGCGGCCCGAACTGACTCCGGCCGAGGTCGAGGACGGCCTGGCGACCGCCCTGGAGTACCGCACGGCGTCGGTGTGCGTGCGGCCCGCCGACGTGGCGGCCGCGGCCGCCACGCTGCGCGGCAGCCAGGTTCGCGTCGGCACGGTCGTCGGCTTCCCGCACGGCAGCGGCACCACGCGGGCGAAGGTCCTCGAGACCACCGAACTGATCTCCCTGGGAGCGGAAGAGATCGACATGGTGATCAACATCGGCCGCCTGCGCGGCGGCGACGTCGCGTTCGTACGGAACGAGATCGCCGCCGTCGTTCAGGCCGCCGAGGGACTCCCCGTCAAGGTGATCTTCGAGAACGCCTACTTGATCGACCAGGACAAGACCGCCGGGTACAAGGCCGCCGAAACCGCAGGCGCGGCCTTCATCAAGACCAGCACCGGGTTCGCCCCAGGCGGCGCGACGGCCGCCGACATCGCCCTGATGCGACGCACCGTATCCTCCCACGTGCAGGTCAAGGCCGCCGGAGGCGTGCGCACCCTGGACGCGCTCCTGCACCTGCACCGGCTCGGCGCCACCCGCTTCGGAGCCACGGCCACCGCGGCCATCCTCGACGACCTGGAAGGCCGCCGCAACGGCCACCCGCCCACCGCGAGCGCCACCGAACTGACGGCAGGCTACTGAGCGGGAGGCATCGTTGGAGGGCGTAGCGCCTCCACTAACGATCGATACCCGCGGCTGGGGACACCTTCGGGAGCGGAGCCCCGGGGAGAGCGGTCGGCGTGCGGCGGGGGAGGAGCAGCGGGCTCGCCAGCAGGAGCACGCCGGCCAGGCCGATGGCCGTGCGCGGGCCGAGCAGGCTGCCCAGGACGCCCCACAGGGCGATCAAAAGCGCGGTGGTGGCCCTGGTGGTCACCGTCCAGGCGGTCAGCGTGCGGGTGACCCGGTCGGCCGGGGTGCGTTCGAGGCGGTAGGTGGCGCAGACGGGGTTGAAGATCCCGCAGCACAAGACGAGGCCGAACTCGACGCCCATCACCAGCAGCAGTCCCGCGGTACCTGGCCCCACGAAGGCCAGCCCGAGTGGCCACAGCGCGCGCAGCGTCCCGGCCACGACCAAGACCGTGTGCCGCCCGAACCGGGTGACGAGTGGCCGGGCCAGCCGCGCGCCGAGCAGACCGCCGAGCGCGGGCGCGGCGAAGGCCAGGCCGTACTGCCACGGCGTGAACCCGAGCCGGTCGAGCATCAGGACGGCCAGCAGCGCGTCGGCGGCCATCAACAGCCCGTTGAACAGGGCGGTGCTGACGAACAGCGGGCACAGCGTCGCGTCGGCGAGGATGTACCGCCAACCATCGAGCAGGTCCCCCGCGCGCATGGGCGCGGCCTCGCGGCGCTTGGGCCGCGGCTCATGTCCGCCGATCGCGCGGATGCCCAGCGCCGAGAGGAGATGGCTGACCGCGTCGGCCACCACCGTCGCCACCGGACCGAAGAGCCCGATCGCCGCGCCGCCCAGAGGCGGCCCGACGATCGTGGTCGTCCAGGTGGTGGATTCGAAGCGGGCGTTGGCGACGAGCAGGTCCTCGGCAGGCAGCAACGTCTTCAGGTACGCGCCCGAAGCCGCGCGGAAGGTGATGTCGGCCGCCGCGACGACGACCGAGACCAGCAGCAGTTGCCCGGTCGGTGTCCCTCGCCCGGCTCGCCGGGCACCGGATCTGGATGCCCGGCATCGTCCCCGGCACCGAGTGGGCCGCCTACTACGACGACCTCGTCGCCGAGTTCGGCATCACCATCGAGGCGACCGGCCCCAACTTCGGCTCCGACGCGCTCCTGGACACCGTCGCCGACACCCCCGCCCTGGCCACGTTCATGGGCGGGCACACCCGCCTCGTCTGGCCCGCCGGCCACGGCCTGCGCCGCATCCCGGTGACCGACCCGACGCCCGTCTACCCGCACTCGCTGCTGTGGCACCGGGACAACCCCCACCCGGCGCTCCCCACCCTCCGCGCCCACCTCGCCGCCACAGCGGCCGCCCCCGACACCGCCCGAACCTGGGCGCCGCACTGGGCGCTCCGACGCTGAACGCTCACCGCATCTTCCATAGCCGCAGGGTCCTGCCGACGCCGCTGGCGGCGCTGCGCTCGGTGCTGACCGGGATGGCCGCCGCCGCCCGCGACCGCGCCGCGCGCGAGAGCGAGGCGGCGGAGCGAAACGGCCTTCGGCATCCAGGTGCTCCCACGCCATCGGTATGAGCACCGACTCGCGGATCCTGGCCGCACGGAGTTCGGGAAAGACGGTCCGCAACTGCTCCACCGCTCTGATGCCGCCGGAACCGCCGTACCCAACGAACGCGACCGGCTTGTACGCCCACTCGGTGAAGTGCCAATCGATTGCGTTCTTCACCGACGAGGGGAAGCTGTGGTTGTACTCCGGAACGAGGAAAACGAACCCGTCCGCGTCCGCGAGCCGGCCGGCGACCGGGGACGCGGCCGCACCGGCCGGTTGCAGCTCGTGCATCGGCAGCGAGACCGTTGCCAGGTCGATCATGTCGAGGTCGAGCCAGTCGATCGCGGTCAGGTCGCGCTCCAGCCACGCAGCGAGAGGGTCGGCCAGTCTGGGCTTGCGCACGCTGCCGATCACCACGGCGATCCGGAGTCGGCTGTCGAAGTTGTCCTCTGCCATGGCCCCGACGCTAAGAGTTCGCCTATAGGCGAACTCAAATCGCCTAACACCGGCAGGTCGGCCCGGAACCCGTCAGCCGTCCACCATTCCTCCGGTCATGTGGCTGGGAACGTGTCCGCTTCGGCGGGATGGGTTGTGCCAAAGGTCCATCTCGCGCCTGGGCGGCCGGATGCGGGTCGTGACAGGTCGTCGGGACCCAAGCCGATCAATCCAGGAAGGGCAGGACCGGTCAGGAATCGAGAAGCGGGGGCGTCGCGGCGTGGCTAGCGTGACCGCCATGGACGCCTCCGTTCGTGCTGGCCGGAGCGGGTGGCGACCCCGGCTACCCTGACGGGCAGCCCCCGGGCGGCCGGACGAACCTGGCCGTTACCCAGGGACGTTGGGCCGGGCGCCGCTCCCGGCCGGCGGGTGGACGAAGGCCGTGCCGAGGCCGGCGACACCAGGCCGGCGGAGGCGGTCCTGCGTGAACAGCGTGACCGGATGGAGAGATCGATGAGCAGGGACACAGGAGCGGAGGAGCGGCCGGCGGCGCCGCACGCCGCCGACAGCCACGACTGGATCCGTGTGCACGGCGCCCGTGAGAACAACCTCAAGGACGTCAGCGTCGAGATCCCCAAGCGCCGGCTGACGGTGTTCACGGGCGTGTCGGGCTCGGGCAAGAGCTCCCTGGTCTTCGACACGATCGCGGCGGAGTCGCAGCGGCTGATCAACGAGACCTACAGCGCGTTCGTGCAGGGGTTCATGCCGACGCTGGCGCGGCCCGAGGTGGACGTGCTGGAGGGCCTGACCACCGCGATCATCGTGGACCAGGAGCGGATGGGGTCCGACCCGCGCTCCACGGTCGGCACCGCCACCGACGCCAACGCGATGCTGCGCATCCTGTTCAGCCGCCTGGGTGAGCCGCATATCGGCCCGCCGAGCGCGTATTCCTTCAACGTCCCCTCGGTACGGGCCAGCGGCGCGATCACCGTGGAGCGCGGGGCCGGCAAGACCGTGCGGGCGACCTTCAACCGCACCGGCGGGATGTGCCCGCGCTGTGAGGGCAGGGGAACGGTCACCGACTTCGACCTGACCCAGCTCTACGACGACTCCAAGTCGCTGGCCGAGGGCGCGCTGACCATCCCCGGGTACGGGGAGAAGGGCTGGAACGTCCGGCTGATCACCGAGTCGGGGTTCTTCGACCCCAAGAAGCCGATCCGCGACTACACCGAGGCCGAGCTGCACGACTTCCTCTACAAGGAGCCGACCAAGGTGAAGGTGGCGGGCGCCAACCTCACCTACGAGGGCCTGATCCCGCGGTTGCGCAAGTCGTTCCTGTCCAAGGACCGGGAGGCGATGCAGGCGCACATCCGGGCGTTCGTGGACAAGGCGGTGACCTTCACCTCCTGCCCCGACTGCGGCGGCACTCGGCTCAGCGAGGGCGCCCGCTCGTCGAAGATCAAGGGGATCAGCATCGCCGACGCGTGCGCGATGCAGATCAGCGACCTGGCCGAGTGGGTGCGGGGCTTGGACGAGCCGTCGGTCGCGCCGCTGCTGACGGCGCTGCAGCACAGCCTGGACTCGTTCGTGGAGATCGGCCTGGGCTACCTGTCGCTGGAGCGGCCGTCGGGGACGCTGTCGGGCGGTGAGGCGCAGCGCGTCAAGATGGTCCGCCAGCTCGGCTCCTCGCTCACCGACGTCACCTACGTGTTCGACGAGCCGACCATCGGCCTGCATCCGCACGACATCCAGCGGATGAACGAGCTGCTGCTGCGGCTGCGGGACAAGGGCAACACGGTGCTGGTCGTGGAGCACAAGCCGGAGACGATCGCGATCGCCGACCATGTCGTCGACCTCGGCCCCGGCGCGGGCACGGCCGGTGGCTCGGTGTGCTTCGAGGGCACCCTGGAGGGCCTGCGGGCCAGCGGCACCCTGACCGGCCGCCATCTGGACGACCGGGCCTCCCTCAAGGAGACGGTGCGCACCCCCACCGGCGCGCTGGAGATCCGCGGCGCGAACGCGCACAACCTCCAGGACGTGGACGTGGACATCCCGCTGGGGACGCTGGTCGTCGTCACCGGTGTGGCGGGCTCGGGGAAGAGCTCGCTGATGGCGTCGCTCCCGCCGGACGCGGGCGTGGTGTCGATCGACCAGGGCGCGATCCGCGGGTCCAGGCGCAGCAACCCGGCCACCTACACCGGGCTGCTGGAGCCGATCCGCAAGGCGTTCGCCAAGGCCAACGGGGTCAAGCCGGCGCTGTTCAGCGCCAACTCCGAGGGGGCCTGCCCCAACTGCAACGGCGCCGGGGTGATCTACACCGACCTGGCGATGATGGCGGGGGTCGCCTCCACCTGCGAGGAGTGCGAGGGCAGGCGGTTCCAGGCGTCGGTGCTGGAGTACCACCTGGGCGGGCGTGACATCAGCCAGGTGCTGTCCATGTCGGTGGCCGAGGCCGAGGAGTTCTTCGGTTCCGGCGAGGCCCGTACCCCGGCGGCGCACACCATCCTGAAGAGGCTCGACGATGTGGGGCTGGGCTATCTGAGCCTCGGGCAGCCGCTGACCACGCTGTCGGGCGGCGAGCGGCAGCGCCTCAAGCTGGCCACCCACATGGGCGGCAAGGGCGGGATCTACGTCCTGGACGAGCCCACCACGGGCCTGCACCTGGCCGACATCCGGCAGTTGCTGGGGCTGCTGGACACGCTCGTCGACTCCGGCAAGTCGGTGATCGTCATCGAGCACCACCAGGCGGTGATGGCGCACGCCGACTGGATCATCGATCTGGGTCCGGGGGCCGGTCACGACGGCGGGCGGATCGTCTTCGAGGGCACCCCGGCCGACCTGGTGGCGGCCCGGTCCACCCTGACCGGGCGGCATCTGGCCGAGTACGTCGCCTGACGCGGGCGCTCACCGGGCCAGCCGGCGGGCGAGACGGTGCAGCCGCCCGGTGATCTCCGCGGGGGCGTCGAGGGTGTAGGGGACGTCCAGGGCGGCGATCGCGGCGATGTACTGGGTGACCAGTTCCGCGGAGTCCGCGCTGATCCGGACGGCGCACGCGTCCGGGCCGAGGTCCTGGACGTCCCCGGGCAGATGCGCGAACAGGCGGCCGCGCAGGTCGTCGGCGGCCAGCCCGACGGTCATCCGCGCCGTGTACCGGTAGGACGCCTCGGCGAACGACCTGCGGAGGAACGTGGCGGGGTCCGGTGCGGGCAGGTCGCGGGGGGCGAAGCCGCGGCTGCTCGGCACCGGGCGTTCGATCCGGTCCACGCGGAAGGTGCGCCAGCCGGCGCGGTCGGGGTCATGGGCGACCAGGTACCAGTGTCCTTGCAGGCTGACCAGGTGGTGCGGCTCGACGCGGCGCGGGCTCGTGGCGCCCGCCCGGTCGCGGTAGTCGAAGGACAGGAGACGCCGGTCGCGTCCCGCCGAGGCCAGCACGGCGAGCACGGCCGGGTCGATGCGGGGCGCGCCCCGGTAGGGGACGGACGCGGTGAGGTCCCCCAGCGCCGCGAGCCGGGGCCGCAGCCGGGCGGGCAGGACGCGTTCCAGCTTGGCCAGGGCGCGCCTGGAGCTGTCCTCGATGCCGCTGACGCTGCCGCCGGCCGCGGTGACCAGCCCGGCGGCGACGGCGATCGCCTCCTCGTCGTCCAGGAGCAGCGGCGGCAGGTCGCGGCCGGAGATCAGCCGGTAGCCGCCGGCGGTGCCGGTGGTGCTCTCCACCGGGTAGTCCAGCGCGCGCAGCCGGTCGATGTCGCGGCGCACCGTGCGCACGGTGACGCCGAGGCGTTCGGCCAGTTCGGCGCCCTGCCAGTCGCGCCTGCTCTGGAGGAGGGACAGCAGGCGCAGCAGCCGTCCCGGCATGTCCTTGCGCGTCGAGGTCCCGGTCGATGTCTCGGTCACGAATCCCACAGTGCCCTTCCTTGAGGACAAGCTACGTCCTCAACGGCACCTAGCGTGGGCGGCATGAGCGTGAAGCACGAACTCGCCGGCCGTACCGAAGGACCCGTGTACGTGCCGGGCGATGACGGATACGACGAGGAACGGACCGGCTTCCAGTTGCTGGGCCCGCACCGCCCCGAGGTGATCGTCGGGGCGGCCGGCGTGGCGGACGTGCGCGCCGCCGTCGAGTACGCGGCCGCGCGGCGCGTCCCCCTCGCGGTGCAGGCCGCCGGGCACGGTGTCGGCGTGCCCACGCGGGGCGTGCTGGTCGGCACCCGCCGCATGAACCGGGTCGGCGTCGATCCCGGCGCGCGGACGGCGTGGGTCGAGGCCGGGGCGACCTGGGCGGAGGTGGTCGCGGTGACCGCGCCGCACGGGCTCGCGCCGCTGTCGGGAAGTTTCCCCGGCGTGGGCGCGGTCCCGTACACGCTGGGCGGCGGCAGCGGGCTGCTGGCCCGGCGGTACGGGTTCGCCGCCGACCATGTCCGCCGTTTCGAGGTGGTGACCATGGACGGGCGCCTGCGCCGGGCGGACGCGACCTCCGAGCCCGACCTGTTCTGGGCGCTGCGCGGCGGTGGCGGCGATGTCGGCGTGGTCACCGGCATGGAGATCGACCTGATGCCGGTCGAGGGCCTGTTCGGCGGCAGCCTGTTCTTCGACGTCGCGCGGGCCCCCGGCGTCCTGGACGCCTGGCGGCGGTGGACGCGCACCGTCCCGGAGGAGGTGACGTCGGCGGTCAGCATGCTCGTGTATCCGGACGCGCCGCCGTTCCCCGAGGCGATGCGGGGACGGCAGATCGCGCAGCTCCAGATCGCCTTCGCCGGTCCGGAAGGGAAGGGGCGGTCGCTGGTGGAGCCGCTCCAGGCGGCGGGGCCGGTGCTGCGTGACACCCTGCGGGAACTCCCGTACACCGAGTCCGGCGAGGTCTTCCAGGAGCCCGCGCAGCCGCACCCCTACCGTTCGCGGTGCCTGCTGCTGAGCGACCTGGACGGGCGGGCGCTGGCCGGGCTCGCCAAGGCGACCGGCCCGGACGCGGCGGTGCCGACCGGCGTCGGGCTGCGGCACCTCGGCGGCGCCCTGGCCCGCCCGCCGCGCGTCCCCAACGCCGTCGACCACCGGGACGCCTCGTACTCGGTGATGGTGCTGTCCGTGCCGGAACCCGGGCAGGAGGAGGCGGTGAAGGCGTTCCACCGGGAGGCGCTGGCGCCGTTCGCCTCCCGTACTGTCGCCCCCTGGCTCACTTTCACCTACGGCCCGTTGGGCGTGGACGAGGTCCGCGCGGCCTTCGAGCCCGCCACCTACCGGCGCCTCGCCCAGGTCAAGGCCCGGTACGACCCGCACGGCCTCGTCCACGGCAACCGCCCGATCGCCGCGGCCTGACCGGGCGGCCGGCCGTTCAGGCGACGTAGTCGGCCAGATGCCGCCCGGTCAGGGTGGAGCGGGCCGCGACCAGGTCGGCCGGGGTGCCCTCGAAGACGATCCGGCCGCCCTCGTGCCCGGCGCCGGGCCCCAGGTCGATGATCCAGTCGGCGTGCGCCATCACGGCCTGGTGGTGCTCGATGACGATCACGGTGTTGCCGTCGTCCACCAGCCGGTCGAGCAGGGCGAGCAGGTGGTCGACGTCGGCCAGGTGCAGGCCGGTGGTGGGCTCGTCCAGGACGTAGGTGGTGCCGTTCTTGGCCATGTGGATGGCCAGCTTGATGCGCTGCCGCTCGCCGCCCGACAGGGTGGTGAGCGGCTGGCCCAGGCCGAGGTAGCCGAGGCCGACCGCCTCCAGGCGGTCGAGGACGGCGCCGGCCTGGCCGCGGGGGAAGAACTCGCGGGCCTCGGTCACCGTCATGTCCAGGACCTCGCTGATGTTCTTGCCGTTCAGCGTGTAGGCGAGCACTTCGGGGGTGAAGCGCTTGCCCTCGCACGCCTCGCACACCGAGGCGACCCCGGCCATCATCGCCAGGTCGGTGTAGATGAGGCCGATCCCCTTGCAGTGCGGGCAGGCGCCCTCGGAGTTGGCGCTGAACAGGCTCGGCTTGACACCGTTGGCCTTGGCGAAGGCGGCGCGGACGGGGTCGAGCAGCCCGGTGTAGGTGGCGGGGTTGCTGCGCCGCGAGCCGCGGATCGCCGACTGGTCGGCGATGATGACGCCGTCCCGCTGGGGCAGGGATCCGTGGATGAGGGAGCTCTTGCCCGACCCGGCGACACCGGTGACGACGGTGAGGACGCCCAGGGGGATGTCGACGCTGACGTTCCGCAGGTTGTTGAGCGTGGCGTTCTCGATGCGCAGATGCCCGGTGGGCTTGCGCGGCTGGTCGCGCAGGCGGGCGCGGCGGTCGAAGTAGCGGCCGGTGAGGGTGCCGGAGGAGCGCAGCCCGTCCAGGTCGCCCTCGTAGCACAGCCGCCCGCCGTGCTTGCCCGCGCCGGGTCCGAGCTCGACGACATGGTCGGCGATCGCGATGACCTCGGGTTTGTGCTCGACGACCAGGACGGTGTTGCCCTTGTCGCGCAGGCGCAGCAGCAGGTCGTTCATCCGCTGGATGTCGTGCGGGTGCAGCCCGACGGTCGGCTCGTCGAAGACGTAGGTGACGTCGGTGAGGCCGGATCCCAGGTGCCGCACCATCCGGACGCGCTGCGCCTCGCCGCCCGACAGCGTGGCCGACTCGCGGTTCAGGCTCAGATAGCCCAGGCCGATCTCGACCATCGAGTCCAGGGTCTCGCGCAGCGTCTCCAGCATCGGGCCCACCGAGCGGTCCTGGATGCCGCGGACGAACTCGGCCAGATCGCTGATCTGCATGGACGTGCACTCGGTGATGGTGCGGCCGGCGACGCGGCAGGACCGCGCGGCCTCGTTGAGCCGGGTGCCGCCGCAGGACGGGCACTCGACCAGCCTGACCGCGCGGTCGGCGAACGCGCGCAGGTGCGGGCGCATCGACTCGCGGTCCTTGGACAGGTACAGCCGCCGGACCTTCACCACCAGGCCCTCGTAGGTGAAGCTGTTGCGGCCCACTTTGACCTTCTCCGCGGACCGGTGGAGGAAGCGGTCCCATTCGCCGGGGGTGAAGTCCTTCAGCTTCTTGTCGGGGTCGAACAGGCCGGTGTCGCCGAACAGCTGCCAGTAGAAGGTGCCGACGCCGAAGCCCGGCACCAGGATCGCGCCCTCGTTCAGCGACCGTTCCCGGTCGACCAGCTCGCCGACGTCGATGTCGGAGACCCTGCCCAGACCCTCGCACTGGGGGCACATGCCCTCGGCCTCGTTGAAGCTGAACGCCGTGGCCGGCCCGACGTAGGGGACGCCGATCCGGCTGAACATGATCCGCAGCATGGTGTAGGCGTCGGTGGCGGTGCCGACGGTGGAGCGGGCGTTGGCGCCCATCCGCTCCTGGTCCACGATGATCGCCGTGGTCAGGTTGCGCAGCGCGTCCACCTCGGGACGTGGCTGGGTGGGCATGAAGCCCTGCACGAACGCGCTGTAGGTCTCGTTGATCAGCCGCCGGGACTCGGCCGCGATCGTGTCGAAGACCAGCGAGGACTTGCCCGACCCCGAGATCCCGGTGAAGACGGTCAGCCGGCGCTTGGGGATGTCCAGGGAGACGCCCGTCAGGTTGTTCTCGCGGGCGCCGCGGACCTGGATCAGATCATGGTGATCGGCGGGATGCCCGGCGGGCTGATCGGAGGCGGGGCGCGTGCCCGCCTCCTGGTCGGGGGCCGCCTGGGCGGGTGTGAAGACCATGGAGTGCCCTTCCGTTCGGTGAACGAAGCCTACACCGTACGCTGTACGGCTTTTTCGCGCCGCGCGGCCACGCTCGACCCGGACTCGCGCCGCGCCATCTGCCGCAGCACCGCCGGCGCCAGCGCCAGCCCGAGCACGGCCCACGCCCCCAGGACGCCGGCCGTCTCCAGGTGCCGCCAGGAGTCACCGATCTCGGCGGCGGCCAGCGCGTCCGGCAGCAGCGCCGAGCGCAGCCCGAGACCGAGCCAGTAGAGGGGGAAGACCTGCGCGATCCACTGCACCGGCTCGGGCAGCGCGGTGACGGGATAGAACACGCCGGAGATCGTCAGCAGCGCCATCATCGGCAGCATCGCCAAGCCCACCCCTTGGGCGTTGTCGAACAGCGAACCGAGGATCGCGCCCACGGGAAGGGCCGCGAGCAGGCCCAGCGCCAGCACCCAGGCCAGCGTGACCCACGACGAGGCGCGCCCCAGCTCCAGGCCGTCGAACAGCCAGGCCGCCGCGACCAGCGGGACCAGCACGCCCGCCACCGTCAGCGCGGACCGGCTGACCACCTTGCCCACCAGGTGGCCGGTCGTCCCGTTCGGGGTGGCCCTGGCGCGCAGCAGCGTCCCGTCCTCGCGGTCCATGGCCAGCGACAGGGCCACCGCCATCAGCCCGTTGAGCATCACGTTCATCCCCAGGACGCCGGGGATCGCGTGGGAGCCCAGGGAGAAGCCCGTGCCGGGGACGTGGGATCCGCGTAGCAGGAACATCACGACCATCGCGAGGGCCGGGAAGAACATGACGCTCCACACGTCCTGCGGGTCGGTCATGCTCTGCCGGAACTCGATCCATCCGCGCCGCGCGCCCGCGCGCACCGCGACCGCCTTGGGGTTCACGCGGCCACCTCCCCGGCCTTCGGCGCACCGGGGACGATGGGCGCGGCGGACCGTCCCGACTCGGATGTGAGGACCATCGCCATGTAGACCTCCTCCAGGCTTGTGCGGCGCACCTCCAGGTCGGCGACGTCCTCGCCGTGCTCGCCGAACAGGCGCCGCACGAACGCGGTGGCGTCCTCCACCGACCGGACGTGCCTGCGGCCGTGCAGGGTGTAGCGGACCTCGGTCTCGCGGGCGACGCGCCGGCCGAGTTCCTCGGGGGTGCCGTCGGCCACGATCCGCCCGTCCACCAGGATCAGCACCCGGCCCGCCAGCCGCTCGGCCTCGTCCAGGTCGTGGGTGGCCAGCAGGATCGTGGTGTCGCCCGCCTCGGCCAGCCGCCGCACCAGGGCGTGGAAGTCCTGCCTGGCGCGCGGGTCGAAGCCGGTGGTGAGCTCGTCCAGGAACAGCAGGTCGGGGCGTCCCACCAGGCCCACGGCCACGTCCAGGCGGCGCCGCTGCCCGCCCGACAGCTTGGCGATCAGGCTGGTGGCCTGTCCTTCCAGGCCCACGAGCGACAGCAGCTCGGCCGCGTCGTGCGGCCTGGGGCGGCCGGGCGTCCCGTAGGGGGCGTAGTAGGAGCCGAGGTGGTCGAGCAGCTCGCGGACCCGCCACTTGCCGTGGTCGCGCCAGGATTGCAGGACGATGCCCAGCCGGGCCCGCCATGCCTCGCCGCCGTGCTCGGGGTCGGTGCCCAGGACGCGCACCTCACCGGCCGAGCGCCGCCGGAAGCCTTCCAGGATCTCGATGGTGGTCGACTTGCCCGCGCCGTTCGGCCCGAGCAGCGCCACCACCTCACCGCGCCCGATCCGCAGGTCGAGTCCGTGCAGTACGTCGGCCTGCCCGTACCGCATCCGCAGGCCGCGTGCCTCGATGACGGGTCGGGCGGGCGCCGTGGGTGGTACGCCTTCGATGCCGGGGGATTCCATGCCTTCAAGTTTCTCATTGAAGTTCCTTTTGGGACTTTTCCGCGCCACTGACCCGGCGATCCAGCGCTTTTCGGCCGCTAACCTTCAACCGACGGGAGAAACCCTGGGAGGAGGCGGCGATGGGCGGCAGGGCCGAGGGAAGGCTGCGCCCGGTCGATCTGGCGCGGGCGGGCGGGATCTCGACCCAGCAGGTCCGCAACTACGCCGACGCGGGCGTGCTGCCCCCGGCGCCGCGCACGCCGTCCGGGTACCGGGTCTTCACCGCCGAGCACCGCCGCGCCCTGCTCACCTACCAGGCCCTGGCCAGGGGGTACGGGGCGGCGACCGCCCGATCGATCATGGAGGCGGTGCACGCGGGCGACGTGCCGCGCGCGCTCATGCTGGTGGACGCCGCGCACGCGCGGATCCACGAGCAGCGCGCCTCGCTGCGGGAGGTGGGGGAGGCGCTGGAGGCCGTGGCGCGCCAGGCCCCCGGGCATTCCGAGCTGCCGCGCTCGCGGATGCGCATCGGCGAGGTCGCGGCCTACGTCGGTGTCCGTACCTCGGCGCTGCGGGTGTGGGAGGCGGCGGGGCTGCTGGCGCCCGAGCGTGAGAAGGGCACGGGGTACCGCCGGTACGGCCCGGCCGAGGTCCGCGACGCCCGCATGATCGGCATGCTGCGGGAGGGCCGCTACCCGCTGCGCCAGATCCGGGTGATCCTGGACGGCCTGCGCCGTACGGGGAGCAGCGAGGCGCTGCGCGCGGCGATCGCCGAGCGGCAGGAGGCGCTGGTCCGGCAGTCGACCGCGATGCTGGAGGGCTCCGGGCGCCTGCACGGCTACCTGGCGGCCCGTTCCGGCTGAGTTGCCGGAACGGCAACGGATTTTGCCGCCTGTGCCGGGCATCGCCGAGTATCGCGGTGGAGGTGCTCCATGACCGACAACAGCGAGAACTACGACTATGACGTGGTGGTCGTCGGCGGCGGCGCGGCGGGCCTGAGCGGCGCGCTGGTGCTGTCGCGGGCACGCCGCACGGTGCTGGTGGTCGACGCGGGCGAGCCGCGCAACGCCCCGGCCGCGCACGCGCACAACTATCTGGGACGCGAGGGCGTTCCCCCGCTGGAGCTGCTGGCCGACGGGCGCGCGGAGGTCGCCGGCTACGGCGGCGAGGTCGTGACCGGAACGGTCACCTCGGCCCGCCGCCTGGACGGCCCCGCCGGGGGTTTCCAGGTGGAGCTCGCCGACGGGACGGCCTACCGGGCGCGGCGGCTGCTGGTGACCACCGGCCTGGTGGACGAGCTGCCGGACGTGCCGGGCCTGGCCGAACGCTGGGGACGCGACGTGCTGCACTGCCCGTACTGCCACGGCTGGGAGGTGCGTGACCAGCCGATCGGCGTGCTGGCCACGGGTCCGTTCGCGGTGCACCAGGCGCTGATGTGGCGGCAGCTCAGCCGCGACGTGGCCCTGTTCCTGCACACCGCGCCCGAGCCCACCGGAGAGGAGTACGAGCAGCTCGCCGCCCGCGGCATCACCGTGGTGGACGGCGAGGTGGAGGGCCTGCGGGTCGAGGACGACCGGCTCACCGGCGTGCGCCTGAAGGGCGGCGCCGTGATCGAGCGCCGTGCGCTGGTGGCGGCGGGGCGCATGGTGGCCCGTTCGGCCGTGCTGGACGCGCTGGGCTTGGAGACGAGCGATCTCATGATGGGCGGGCATCCGGTGGGCACCCGCGTGCCGTCCGAGCCCGGCGGTGTCACCTCGGTCCCGGGAGTGTTCGTGGCCGGCAACGTGACGGACCCGATGGCGACGGTGATCGGATCCGCCGACGCGGGCGTGCGGGCGGCCGCGGCGATCAACGCGGAGCTGATCGGCGAGGACACCCGCCGCGCCGTCGAGGCCCGCCGTGCCCGCGAGGAGACGGGGAAGGGCGCCCGATGACCGAGGACCGGGCGGAGCGCGCGCCCGAGCGGTTCTGGGACGAGTTCTACGGCAAGAGCCGGCGGGTGTGGAGCGGCAGGCCCAATCCGACCCTGGTGCGCGAGACCGCCCACCTTGAGCCGGGAACGGCCCTGGACGTGGGGTGCGGGGAGGGCGCCGACGCGATCTGGCTGGCCGGGCGCGGATGGCGGGTCACCGGTGTCGACATCTCGGCCGTGGCGCTGCGGCGGGCGGCCGGGCACGCCGCCGGGGCCGGGGTCGGCGACCGGGTCGAGTGGCGGCGGCACGATCTGTCGCGCTCGTTCCCGCCCGGGTCGTTCGACCTGGTCACCGTCCATTTCCTGCACTCGCCCGCCGACCTGCCGGTGGACGGCGTCCTGCGTTCGTCGGCCGCGGCCGTGGCGCCCGGCGGCACGCTGCTGGTCGCCGGGCACGCGGCGTTCATCGCCTGGGAGGGTGAGCAGGACGGCGATGGCGGCCACCACCGCGGCGTGCGGTTCCCGACACCCGAGGAGATGCTGAGGTCCTTCGAGCTGGAGGAGGGCCGCTGGCGGGTGGAGGTGAACGAGACGGCGCATCACGAGCTGACCACGCCGGACGGTCGGCGCGGCACCCGCGCCGACCATGTCCTCAGGCTCCGCCGTCGCGCGGCGTGACCGCGTGAGAACGGTGATTTCGCCGTTGTTCCGCCCGGGGACCCGATAGATCATCGCGGTTGCGCCGGCGAAGGCCGGTGCGGCACCGCGAGGGAGTGACACACCATGATCTCGTCCCGCACGTCCCGGATCCTGCTCTGCGGCGTCCTCGCCGTGGGCGCCGCCGCGGCCCCGCCCGCGGCGGCCGCCACGCCGGGCACCCCGGGGCCGAAGCCGGGGGCGGCGCCCGGGAAGGTCGGCACCCCCGTCGTGCAGGGGCCGATCCCCGGCACCGTCCCCGGCGACCCCAAGGCCCCCGACGTCCGGGACACCTACCCGTGGATGTCGACCAACGTGAACCTGGCCTCCGCCGGTTACGTGGAGCAGGAGTTCTACGTCTCCGGGAAGGCCGACGGCTACGGCGTCACCGGGGAGCGGGTCGCCTCCGGCGTCCCCTACAAGACGCGCGTCATCGTCCGCAGGCCAGCGCACCCGGCCAGGTTCAACGGCACGGTGCTGGCCGAGTGGCAGAACGTCACCGCCGGGTACGACCTGGACGCCCTGTGGAGCGCCGAGCAGATCATCCGCGGCGGCTACGCCTGGGTCGGGGTGTCCGCGCAGCGGGTCGGGGTGGACCAGCTGCGCGGCTGGAGTCCCGCCCGCTACGGCGGCCTGGACGTCACCGGCGGTGGCCGGTTCACCGCCGACGAGCTGTCCTATGACGTGTACGCGCAGGTCGCCAAGGCGCTGCGCGCCACGAAGGGGGTCAGGCCCCTGGGCGGGTTGAAGGCCAGGACGGTTCTGGCGGTGGGGGCCTCGCAGTCCGCGGGGCGGATGACGGTGTACTACGACAACGTCCTGCCCAAGACCGAGGCGGTCTTCGACGGGTTCGCCAACATCGTGGGCAGCGCGCCGTCCCGCAAGGGCGCCGAGCCGGTGTTCCAGGTGCTGTCGGAGACCGATGTGCGCAGTCCCGTGCGGCGCGCCGACGACGAGGTGTTCCGCCGCTGGGAGGTCGCCGGCGCGGCCCACTCCGGCTGGAACGGCCAGGAGTACCGCAGGCCCATCCTGCGGCGCGACCTGGGCGAGGCGCCGTCCTACACCTGCGATCAGCCGCCGTGGAGCCGCGTCCCGCTGCACCACGTGGTCGCCGCGTCCTACGCCCACCTGACCCGGTGGATCGAGCGCGGCGTCAGGCCGCCGTCGGCTCCGCCGCTGGAGCTGAACGCCGACGGCTCCAAGCCGCGTGACGAGCTGGGGCTCGCGCTGGGCGGCATCCGGCTGTCCCAGGTCGAGGTGCCGACCGCCCTGAACACCGGCGACAACTCCGGTGAGACGTTCTGCCTGCTGTTCGGCACGCACGTCCCGTTCGAGCGGGCGCGGCTGGACCGCCTGTACCCCTCGCACGGCCGGTATGTGGCGGCTGTCGCCAAGGCCGACAAGCGCAACGTCCGCGCCGGTTACCTGCTGCCCGGAGACGCCCAGCAGAACCTGCGGGACGCGGCCGCCTCGGACGTCGGCAGGCGCTGAGCGCGCCGTCGGCGTGGCCGCTGGTGACCGTCGCGGTGTTCCCGCCGCTGTCGGTGCGCGAGTACCGGCGGCTGGACCGGTGACGGGCCGGGCCTAGTCCGGGACGTCGGGCAGGGCGGCCTCGATGCAGTCCAGCACGCGTTCCAGGCCGTAGCGGAACGCCGCGTCGAAGCCCATGTGGGGCTGGCGGGCGTCCCTGACGATGCGGGTGAACATGGGGTGCTCCCCGCTCTCGACGAGCCGGCGGACGTAGGGGCTGGTGCGGAACATCCACTTCTCCCTGCTCATGCCGCTGCGCCGCTGCTCGTCCCGCCAGCCCAGCTCCTGGCGGACGCTGTTCTCCACGTAGCCGTTCACCAGGCCGACCAGGACGAGGATGTCGTCGATCGGGATCCCCACGTCCAGCGTGCCCGCCGAGAACTCCACCGTCCGCAGCGCGTTGGGGCCGAAGGAGGGGCGGGCGCGGTCGGCCTCGGAGAACCAGGGGTGCCGCAGCCGCATGGCGCGGTTCCGCTCGGCGAGCAGGGTGAGGTCGGCGCGCCAGTCGCCCGAGGGCCGCTCCGGCAGGTCCAGCTCGCCCAGGACGTGGTCGATCATGAGCTCGATCAGGTCGTCGCGGCTGGGCACGTACCGGTACAGCGACATCGCGCCCGTGCCGATCTCGGCGGCGATCCGGCGCATGGACGCGGCGTCCAGGCCCTCGGCGTCGGCGATGCGCACCGCGGCCTCGGTGATCTGCCCCCGGCTGTAGGTCGGGCGCGGCCCCCTGGCGGGCCGCTCGGGCAGCATCCAGATGCTCACGTGCTCGTCCGCGCCGCCGTTCCGATCCGCGCTCTCGCGGCCGCTCTCGTCGCTCACCCGCGTCACCTCCTCACCGCATCCTCGTTGCGTACATCGTACCCAGTTGCTTAGGCTGTCGGCACTGACCGCGTACGACGTACCCAGTTGGAGGGGCGATGGGGGAGATCGCGGAGCCGATCGTGGTGGCCGAGGGCCTCCACAAGAGCTTCGGTGAGACCCGCGCGCTGCGCGGGGTGGACCTGGCGGTGCCCGCGGGCACGGTGTGCGGGGTGCTGGGTCCCAACGGCGCCGGGAAGACGACGCTGATCCGGATCCTGGCGACGCTGTCGGACCCGGACGCCGGAACCGCCAGGATCGCCGGGCACGATGTCGTGCGCGAGGCGGGGCGGGTGCGGGAGCTGATCGGCCTGGCCGGGCAGTACGCGGCCGTGGACGAGAAGCTGACCGGGCGCGGCAACCTGCGCATGTTCGGGCGGCTGTACCACCTGTCGCGGGCCGGGGCGCGGCGCCGCGCCGACGAGCTGCTGGAGCGGTTCGGGCTGATGGGGGCGGCCGACCGGCAGGTGGCCGGGTACTCCGGCGGCATGCGGCGGCGGCTCGATCTGATCACCAGCCTGATCCTGCGTCCCCGGGTGCTGTTCCTGGACGAGCCCACCACCGGGCTGGACCCGCGCAGCCGCAACGAGATCTGGGAGGCGATCAGGGAGCTGGTCGCCGACGGCACCACCGTCCTGCTCACCACGCAGTACCTGGACGAGGCCGATCATCTGGCCGACGCGATCGCGGTGGTCGACCACGGCCGGGTCATCGCCGAGGGCACGCCCGACGCGCTCAAGGCGGGCATCGGCGACCGGCTGGACGTGGCGCTGGAGGACGACGCCCAGGTGCCGCTGGCGGCGCGCGTGCTGGGCGGCCTGACCGGCGGTGAGCCGGAGACCGGCGGCGAGCCGGGCCGCCTCAGCGTCGCGCTGCGGGGCGGCGGGGTGCGGCTGGCCGACGTGGTGCGGGAGCTGGACGGGGCGGGGGTCGCCGCCGCCGACGTCGGGCTGCGCCGCCCCACCTTGGACGAGGTGTTCCTGCAGCTGACCGGCCATCGCGCCACCGCCGTTCCCGGGAGGGACGGCGAGGCGGCGGGCGAGCGGGCCGGCGAGAAGGTCGGCGAGAAGGTCAAGGAGGGTGTGTGATGGCCGTGGCGCAGGCGGTGGGCGGCCTGTCCGCGCTGGGGCGGATGCGCTGGACGCTGGCCGACGGGTTCACCCTGGTCGGCCGTGAGCTGAGCCGGCTGCGGCGCGAGCCCGGCCAGCTGATCGCGTCGCTGATCTTCCCGGCGGTCATGGTGGTGCTGTTCGGGTACGTGTTCGGCAGCGCGATCGCGGTGCCCGGCGGCGGGAACTACCGCGAGTACCTGATGCCGGGCCTGTTCTCGATGGTGACCTTCTCCTCGATCATGGCGATGACGATGAAGGTGGCCACCGACGCCTCCAAGGGCGTGATGGACCGGTTCCGCTCGATGCCGATGGCGCGGTCGGCGGTGCCGTTCGGGCAGACCGGCGCCGACATCCTGACCGGTTTCCTCGGCCTGGGCCTCATGGCGGTGGCGGGCCTGCTGGTCGGGTGGCGGGCGCACCGTGGCGTGCTGCCGACGGTGGAGGCGTTCGCGCTGCTGTGCCTGATGCGGTACGCGGTGAGCTGGGTGGGCTGCTACCTGGGCCTGGTGGTGAAGGACGAGCAGACCGCCGACCAGCTTGTCCCGCTGTTCCTGCCGTTCACCATGCTGTCGAACTCGTTCGTGCCGACCGACGGGATGCCGGGCTGGCTGCGGTTCCTCGCCGACTGGAATCCCGTGAGCGCCATGACGGCGGCGGCGCGGCGGCTGTTCGGCAATCCGAACGTGGCGACGGGGGACGTGCCCTGGCCCGTCGCGCATCCCGTGGCCGGGGTGCTGCTGTGGTCGGTGGTGCTGCTGGTGGTGTTCGTGCCGCTGTCGATCCGCACGTACCGGCGCAAGGGACGCTGACGGGCGTGCGGCCCCGGGCGGGCGGGAAGGGCGCGGCCCTCCTCGCGCCGCCCGGGGCCGGTGTCAGACGCCGAAGGGCGCCGCGTACCGGATCGTCCCGGACGGCACATCGCCCGCGCCGCCCGGGCCCTTGAGGGTGAGGGCCATCAGTGCCTCGTCGGGCGCCTCGAACGGCGCCCGGATTCCCAGCCGGGACGCCGGGGTGAACCCGAACCTGGGGTAGTAGCCCGGATGGCCGAGGACGACCACCAGCCGTTCGCCCCGTTCACCGGCGGCCCGCAGCGCGGCGCGCGTGACGGCGCCGCCCGCGCCCTGTCTCTGGTGCGCGGGATGGACCGCCACCGGGGCCAGGGCGAGCGCGGGCTCGCCGCCGACCGTGCAGCGGGTCAGCAGCGCGTACGCGGCGATGCGGCCGGTGGGCGTCTCGGCCACCCAGGACAGGCCGGGCAGCCAGGCGGGGTCGCGGCGCAGGGCGTCGACCAGGCCGGCCTCGTCGGCGGTGGGGAAGGCGGCCAGCAGGACCCGGCGGACCGCGGGGGCGTCCGCCGGGGTCTCCGGGCGGGTCCGCCATGGCCGCGGCGTCACCGCCTCCTCCCCTTGATCGTGTAGGTCTGCCGCAGCGAGCGGGTGATCTCCCGGCGGCGGCGGGAGCGCTCGGCGCGCAGCCGCGCGTCGCCGCGGGAGGCGGCCCATTCGTTCTCGCGCAGCAGTTTGCGGTAGGCGTCCAGCCGTCGCGCGGGCAGGGCGCCGTCCTCGATGGCGGCCAGCACCGCGCATCCGGGTTCGGTGGCGTGGGCGCAGTCGGCGAAGCGGCATCGCCCGGCCAGTTCCTCCACGTCGGCGAAGACCTGCCGGATGCCCTCGCCGGCGTCGAACAGGCCGATGCCGCGCAGGCCGGGGGTGTCGATGAGCACGCCGCCGCCGGGCAGCGGCAGCAGTTCGCGGCGGACGGTGGTGTGCCGTCCCCGGCCGTCGGTCCGGCGCACGGCGCCGGTGGCGAGGTGGTCGGCGCCGAGCAGGGCGTTGCCGAGGGTGGACTTGCCCGCGCCGGACGGGCCGATCAGCGCGATGGTGCCGGTGAGGGCCGCGGTGACCGCGTCCATGCCCGTTCCGGTGGAGGCGCTGCAGGACACCACGTCCACGCCGGGCGCGGCCGCGGCGGCCGCGGCGGTCAGCGCCGCCTCGGCGGCGGGATCGGCCAGCAGGTCGGCCTTGGTCAGGACGATCACGGGCCGGGCGCCGCTCTCCCAGGCCAGCGCGAGCAGCCGTTCCACGCGTCCGGCGGCGAAGCGGGCGGTGAGCGACAGTGTGACCGCGACGGTGTCGATGTTGGCGGCCAGTACCTGGCCGTGCGAGTCGCGGGAGACGGTGGCCCGCACCAGGGCGGTGCGGCGGGGCAGCAGCGCGGTGATCGCGGGCCGTTCCCCGGCGTTCAGGGCCGCCCAGTCCCCCGTGCAGGGAGCCTGCTTCGGATCGGGCGAGGCCACGGGCGCGGTGTCGGCCCGCACGGGGCCGGTCTCGGTGATCGCGTCGCACCGGCCGCGGTCGACGGCGGCGATGCGGGCGGGTACCAGCCCCGTTTCGCGGTACGGGGCGAAGGCGTGTTCCAGGTCCCCGTTCCAGCCATAGGCGGACAGGGCGTGCGAAGGAGAAGAGGTCAACGTGGGAACCCTTGCGTGAAGGGGCCCGCCGACCGCGCTGTGGGTCAGCCGCGGGCCCGGGGGAGGAGGATGGCCGGAATGCTGCGCGCAGCAGCCATCACCGCGACGGCCATGCATCTCACCTCCCCGGTTCACGAGCCCGTTCCGGCTCACCGTACGGCAGGGCGGGGCCGTCCGCCACCGCGATGACGCGGGGCCTCGACCGGAAACTCTTCGGGCGCTTCGGCGGTTATGGTGATTGAGAACTATCTCGACCATCGTGGGGGCGAGGCCGTGGACGAGCCAGAGCAGCAGTCAGCGCAGCAGCCGGACCGGCGCCCTGACGAGCGGATGGACGAGGGGCCGGGCGGGCGGGGCGTGGTCGTTCCGCCGGAGCCGCGGGTTCCCGAGCCGGGCGGTCCGCTGGCGGCCAGGCTGGACCGGGCCGCGGCCGAGCGGATGGAAGAGCTGTGGGCCGAGTTCGCCCCGGCGGCGGCCGAGGCCGCGCGGCTGGCCGGGACGATGTCGGAGCCGGTGCGCCGGGCGGCGTCCGACGCGGCCGGGCGCGCCGCCGTCACGATCGTGGAGCAGATCTCCGGCACGCCGGTGATGCGGGCGGTGGAGCAGGCCGCGCGTGAGGCGGCGGCGCGCGTCGCCACCGGCGCGGCGGAGAGGGCGGTGCTGGAGGCGCGCACGGCGGCCGAGTCCAGCACGGTGGCGGGTGCCGCCCTGGAGGCGACGACCACCGCCATGACGATCGCGGGGCAGGCCGCCTCGCACCCGATGGCGGTCGCCGCGGCCCGCCTGGCGGCGCGGCATCCGCTAACGCGTGCGGCCACCGCGACGGCGCTGGAGGTGGCGGGCCGTACGGTGACCGCCCCGCTGGTGCGGGAGGCGACCAGGATCGTGGCGGACTCGGTGATCGACACGGTGGCGGGGGTGGCCGCGGACGTGGCGATGGACGTGGGACGCGAGGTGGTGTTCCGCGTCGTCCGTGACACCGCGCGTGACACGGCGCGGGATCTGGCGGCCACCGCGGGGGCGCGGGCCCGGGAGGCCGCCGCGGTGTCGCCGGTCACCGCCGCCGCGGCCGCGGCCGCGGCGGAGCTGGCCACCGGGATCGCCGCGAGCGAGGGGTTCCGCGGCACCGTCCGTTCGGCCGGTGGGCTGCTGTCGGCCGTGGCGGGCAGCGCCGTGGCCCGTACCGCCCGCGACCTGGCGGGGCGGGCCGCCGCGACCGCGATCGAGGCGGTGATGGCCGAGCTGATCCGCGAGGCGCTGCGGCTGGCGATGAAGGACGCGCTGCGCGAGCTCGTGGTGGACGCGGCCCGCGAGGTGGTCGTCGATGTCACCAAGAGCACCTGGACGGCGGCGACGGCCCGCCCGGTGCCGCCTCCCACCGAGACCGAGGTGGCCGAGGCCGGTGAGGCGCTCACGTCGTTCACCGGGCTGCTCGGCCGGGCCGCCCGCGCCACCGCGGGGCCGGCGGAGCCCGGGCCCGCCGGCGCTGACCCGTGGGCGTCGGCGACCCGTGACGACGCGCCCTCCGGCGGCGCGTGACACTCGTGATGGCGGGGCCGGAGGGGTAGATGCTCACGGGAGACCGGCACGGGAGACCAGCACGGAAGGGGCAGGCGCATGGCCGAGCCGCTCGATGACGCCGCGATCACCGGCCGGCTCAGGGAGCTGCCGGGCTGGACGCGGGACGGCGGGCAGATCCGGAGGCGGGTGCGGGCGCCGTCGTTCATGGCCGGGATCGAGCTGGTGCGGGAGGTGGCGCGGGCGGCCGAGGACGCCGATCACCATCCCGACATCGACATCCGCTGGCGGACGGTGACCTTCGCGTTGTCCACGCACAGCGCGGGCGGCCTGACGGGCAAGGACTTCGACCTGGCGGCGCGGATCGATGAGATCGCCGCCCGGCACGGCGCCGAGTAGGGCCGGGCCGGGGGCGGGGCGCCGCGATGGCGGTGCAGGTGGCGGTGTGCGGTCCGGGTGAGTGCACCGGGGCCGAGCGGGACGCGGCGTGGGAGACGGGCCGGTTGCTGGCCGGGCGCGGCGCGGTGGTGGTGTGCGGTGGTTATGGCGGTGTGATGGCCGCGGTGGCGGCGGGGGCGCGGTCGGCGGGCGGTGTGGTGGTGGGGGTGCTGTCGGGCGCCGACCGTGCCGGCGCGTCGCCGGATCTGACGGTGGCGCTGGCCACCGGGCTGGGCCAGGCCCGGAACGCGGTGATCGTCGGTTCGGCGGACGCGGTGATCGTGGTGGGCGGGTCGTGGGGGACGTTGTCGGAGCTGGCGCTGGCGATGCGGCGCGGTGGCGTCCCGGTGGTGCAGCTGGGCGGGTGGCGGGTGCTGGACGAGGGCGGGTCCCCTCCGCCGGGCGTCCGGTACGCGGCGAGCCCGGCGGAGGCGGTCGCGCTGACCGGCCTGTGGGACGGCCGGTAGCGGGCGGGCGGCCCGGTCAGCGGGTGCGGCGGCGGAACAGGGGTCCGGAGAAGGCGGCCGCGACCAGCAGCAGCCCGGCGCACCAGGCCAGCGCGGCGGCGGGCCGGTGGCCGACGGGCTGGTCGAGCAGCAGCCCGCGGACGCTTTCGATGACGGGGGTCGCGGGCTGGTTGCGGGCGAAGCCGTGCAGCCAGTCCGGCATGGTGTGGATGGGGACGAACGCGCTGCTGGGGTAGGGCAGGAACAGCACGAAGAAGGTGAAGCCGCTGGCGGCCTCGGTGGTGCGGGCCAGCAGCCCGACCATGGCCGACACCGCGGACATGGCGACGATGAACGCGGTGATCAGGCCGAGGGCGGCGGCCCATTGCGCCGGTCCGGCGCCGGGGCGGAATCCGACGGCGAACGCGACGGCGAAGACGATGGCGACCGAGCCGAGGTTGCGCAGGGTGGCGGCGGTGATGTGGCCCGACAGCAGCGTCCTGCCGCCGAGGTCCATGGAGCGGAACCGGTCGACGATGCCCTCGTTGAGGTCGGCGGCGACGGCCACGGCGGTCATGGACGCGCCGTAGACGGCGCACAGCATCAGCACGCCGGGCACGGCGTAGGTGACGTATGCGGTGCCGGTGTTGATGGCGCCGCCGAACAGGTAGACGAACAGCAGCAGCACCATGACGGGTAGCAGCAGCGCGGTGATCAGCGAGTCGAGGTTGCGGAAGGTCACGCGCAGGCTGCGGCCGGCCAGGACGGGCCAAGCGGCGAGTTCAGGCAACGGAGGTCTCCTGGGTCTGGGGGCGGGTGTCGGCGGGGGCGCGGCCGGTGAGGGCGAGGAACACCTCGTCGAGCGTGGTGTCGTGGACGGAGAAGCGGGCGACGGCGGTAAGGGCGGGGTCGATCTCGTCGAGGAGGGCGCGCACGTGGGAGGCGGTGCCGTCGGTGGCGGCGCCGAGGGTGAGGGCGGCTGGGTCGAGCCGGACGGCGCGGCCGCCCAGGACGCGGGCCAGGTCCCGGTAGGCGTCGGGCCCGGTGGCGGTCAGGTCGAGGCGTTGCCCGGCGACGCGGCTCTTGAGCTGGGCGGCGGTGCCTTCGGCGACGACGCGTCCGGCGTCCAGCAGGGCGATGCGGTCGGCGAGCCGGTCGGCCTCCTCCAGGTACTGGGTGGTGAGGAAGACGGTGACGCCTGAGGCGGTGAGGTCGCCGACCACCTCCCACAGGGCGCGTCTGCTGCGGGGGTCGAGGCCGGTGGTGGGCTCGTCCAGGAACAGGACGGCGGGGTCGGTGAGGAGCCCGGCGGCCAGGTCGAGGCGGCGGCGCATGCCGCCGGAGTAGGTGGCGACGCGGCGGCCGCGCGCCTCGGTGAGCTCGAAGCGTTCGAGCAGCTCGGCGGCTCGGTGGCGGGCGCGGGCGCGGGACAGGCCGCGCAGCCGTCCCATCATCCGCAGGTTCTCCTCGCCGGTCTGCAGTTCGTCGACGGCGGCGTACTGGCCGGTGAGGCTGATGGCGCGGCGGACCTGCCGGCGCTGGGCGGTCACGTCGAACCCGGCGACGCGGGCGGTGCCGGCGTCGGGTTCGGTGAGGGTGGACAGGATGCGGACGGTGGTGGTCTTGCCCGCGCCGTTGGGCCCGAGCAGGGCGAACACGCTGCCTTTGGCGACGTGGAGGTCGAGGCCGTCCAGGACGGTGACGCGCCCGTAGGACTTGGTCAGCCCGGCCGCGTGGACGGCCGTCTGGTCCGATGCGGAACTCACTGCGTACCCCTTACGCGTTACTGTTTATGGCCTACGCTGTACTGCGTAGGCTATACACATGGGGGGAGGCGAGGTCAACCCGGAGAGGTGATGGGGACGAGCGAGAGCGGCGGCACGGGCCTGCCCGAGGGCATCGAGCTCGCGTGGGGGCTGCGCGAGCGGCCCGGCAAGGGGCCCAAGCGCGCGCTGACGCTGCGGGCGGTCGTCGAGGCGGCGGTGCGGGTCGGGTCGGCCGAGGGCCTGGAGGCGGTGTCGATGAGCCGGGTGGCCTCCGAGCTGGGCGTGTCGCCGATGGCCCTGTACCGGTACGTCCCGTCCAAGAACGACCTGCTGACGCTGATGATGGACGAGGTGTTCGGCCCGCCCCCGCCGCTGCCGGACGCCGGCGAGCACGGGTGGCGGGCGGCGCTGGGGGCCTGGATGTCGGCGATGCGCGCGGCGCTGGCGCAGCACCCGTGGATCCTGCGCGTGCCCATCACCGGGCCGCCGACCATGCCCAACAACGTGCGGTGGATGGAGGCGGGGCTGCGCGCGATGCGCGGCATGGGCCTGTCGGGGGGTGAGCGCCTGTCGGCGCTGATGCTGCTGAGCACCTACGTCCGCTCGGACGTCACGCTTCAGCACGACCTGCAGGCCGCGTGGCGGGCCGCCTCGGCCTCCGAGGCGGAGGTGCTGCGCGGCTACGGGGCGCTGCTGGCCACGCTCACCGACGCCGAGCGCTTCCCCGAGCTGCACGCCCTGCTGGACGAGGGCGTGTTCGAGTGGGCCGTGGACGACCCCGACGCCGACTTCGCCTTCGGGAGGGAACGGCTGCTGGACGGCCTGGAGCTGCTGGTGGCGCGCCGCTCGGGCTGAGAGGCCCGCGCCGGGGCCCGCCTATTCGGGCCGCCGCGCGGCGTTCTCCTCCCGCTTCTGCCTCTGCCTTTCCTGTTGTCTTTCCCGCTGCTTCTTGCGCCGCTCGTACTCGCGGAAGGCGATGACGACGGCGGCCAGGACCGGGCCCCAGTACTTGGCCGACCGCACGATCGCCTGGACCCAGCCGGGCAGGGCGAGGTCGGGCAGCCAGGACAGGTCGATGTCCGGCCAGGGGATGCGGGGCCGCCGCAGGCGCGGCAGGCCGAGGTCCGGCAGGTCGAGCGCGGGCAGGTCGATGTCGGGCCTGGGGATCCGGATGAGCCCGGCGAGGCCCAGCAGCGGCAGCAGCACCTTGGCGACGGCGGCGGCGACGTGCCGGGCCGCGAACAGGCGGGGGTGGCGGCGCGCGAAGCGTTCGCGGCGTTCGGCGCGGCTGCCCGGGGGCGGGGTGAACCAGATCTCCCCGCCCCCGGTGACCAGGTCCTTGATGCCGCCGGGCAGGAGGGCGACGACGGCGAGGTTCCCGAGGCGGTCCCACTCGGCGCGGACGGTGGTGTCCTCGTGGGTGATCCTGGTGGTCTTCCTGCCGGCGACCTCCCGCTCGGCGACCTCCTCGCCGTCGACGAACAGCCGGAGGCGCCGGGTGGCGCGCGACCGCGGGCCTTCCACTTCCAGGCGGTGCCCGTCGTGTTCCAGCACCCAGCGTTCCTGGGCGGTGTCGGCCATCGAACTCCCCCGTGACGTGGACGGATACGTGTCCTGTGGTGGCGTGCGGTCCACGATGCCCGGCCGTGCGGGCGCCGGGCATCGGCCCATGTGCCACGGCGGATAGACCAAAGTCGGCGATCGTCGCGCCTCTGGACGGGGTGTGCGGCCGCCGGCGCGGTTCCGGCGCAGGTGGGCGGCCCGCCTTCACATCATGATCAAAAATTGTGGTTGCGGTGGTTCCCAAGCGGAACGGCCCGTGCGCACACTTGGCTGTCACATCTCCTGCGCAAGGAAGGGTCATGGCTGTCACACGACGTCAGGTCCTCGCGGGCGGGGCCGCCACGGTCGGGGCGGGGATCGCGTTCGCCGGTGCCGTGGACCAGTTGTTCGCGGGCAGTGGCGCCGCCGCCGTGGTGGGAGGGGCGGCCGGGTACGGCCCGCTGGTGCCCGATCCGCGCGGTGTCCTGGACCTGCCCCGGGGGTTCCGGTACCGGATCCTGTCGCGCGAGGGCGAGCCGCTGAGGTCGGGGCAGGGGCCGGTGCCCAGCCACGCCGACGGCATGGCGGCGTTCCCCGGCGGCCACGGCCGGGTGTGGCTGGTGCGCAACCACGAGAACCGTCCCGACGCCGTGAACCGGGTCCCGGCGATCGACGGGCTGACCTATGACCCGGAGGGCCTGGGCGGCTGCACGGCCCTGGAGGTCGGCGCGGACGGGCGGGTGCACACCGAGCGGGTGGCCATCGCCGGGACCGCGGTCAACTGCGCGGGCGGCCCCACCCCGTGGAACACCTGGCTGACGTGCGAGGAGACCGAGGACACGGCGGGCACCAACGGCTACACCAGGGACCACGGGTTCGTGTTCGAGGTGGACCCGTACCGCCCGGGGCGGACCGGGCCGGTGCCGCTGACGGCGATGGGGCGGTTCCAGCACGAGGCGGTGGCGATCGACCCGCGCGACGGCGTGGTGTACGAGACCGAGGACGCCTTCGAGTGGCCGTTCGGGCTGTTCTACCGGTTCCTGCCGCGGCGGCCCAAGGGCGGGTTCGGCAGCCTGCGCGCCGGCGGGCGGCTGGAGGCGATGCGGGTGCCGGGGGTGCCGGACCTGTCGGTGGTGCAGGAGCCCGGCACGGTGTTCGACCGGGTGCAGTGGGTGCGGGTGCCCGATCCGCCGGCCGCGCGGACCCCGATCCGGTTCCAGGACTTCGGGCGGGCCGGCATCACCCACGCGCAGAAGCTGGAGGGCTGCTACTGGGGCGGCGACCGGGTCTACTTCGTCAGCAGTTTCGCGCGCGCCGGCGAGGGGTCGGGCGCCGACCATTTCGGGCAGGTGTGGTCCTATGAGCCGCGCGGCGGCCGGCTCACGCTGGTGATCGTGTTCGGGCCGGGCACCGGCACGGACACGGTGGGGGAGTCGCCCGACAACATCGCGCTGGCCCCGCAGGGCGGTCTGATGGTGTGCGAGGACGGCGGCGGCGCGCAGTTCGTGTTCGGTGTGACGCGGGGCCGCGAGGTGTACCCGATGGCCCGCAACCGGCAGAACATCGGCACCGAGCGGGAGCCGGAGTGGGGCGAGTTCGCGGGGGTGACGTTCTCCCCGGACGGCCGCACCATGTTCCTCAACGTCTACGAGCCGACCACGACCTTCGCCATCACGGGGCCGTGGCGGCGCCTGTGACCGTCCCCCCGGTGCCCTGACGGGTGGCCGATGCGCTCTGATCGGTGTCGCCGCCGGCCCGCGGAGGGCCGGCGGCGACGGCGGCGATCTCGTCCAGGAGCGCGGCGGTGGCGGGCGGTGTCGGCCCGTCGGGGACGAGCGCGCTGATGCGGCGTCCGCCCAGGTCCGGGCAGGGTGGCAGCGCGACGCCGGGTTCGTGGTGCAGGTCGAAGGCCAGCGCGGGCAGGGCGGTGACGGCCAGGCCGCGGGAGACCAGCCGCTGGACGGCGATGTGGTCGTCGGTGGAGTAGGCGATGCGCGGGCTGAACCCGGCCTGCGCGCAGGTGCGCAGCAGGTGCCCGCGGCACCGCTCGCATCCCGACGCCCAGGTCTCCCCGGCCAGGGCGGGCAGCGTGACGGGGCCGGGGGATCGGGCCAGGGCGTGGCCGGCGGGCACCGCCAGGCGCACGGGCTCCTCGCGCAGCGGGATGCGGCGCAGCCCCGCGTCGGCGTCGGCGGGGGCGTGCGGGTAGGTGAACACGACGGCCAGGTCGGCGTCGCCCTCGCGCAGGATCCGCAGCGCCTGGTCGGGTTCGGCCTCGGTGAGGGAGACCACCACGCCGGGCGCGCGGGTGCGCAGCGCGTCCAGCGCGTCGGGCAGGAACGCGGCGGTGGCGGTGGGGAACATCGCGACGCGGACCCGGCCGGCGCGCAGCCCGGCGATGGCGGCGACGCGCTCGCCGGCCTCCTCCATGAGCGCGATGACCTCCCCGGCGCGGTCGGCCAGGATCCGTCCCGCCTCGGTGAGGCGGACGCCCCGTCCGTGCCGGACGACCAGGGGCGTGCCGGCCTCGGTTTCCAGCCGGGCGATGTGGTGGGAGATGGCGGGCTGGGTGTAGGACAGGGCCCGCGCGGCGGCGGTCATGGAGCCCAGCCGTCCGACCTCGCGCAGGATCCGTGCCCGGTTCAGGTCGAACACGCCCCCAAGCTATCAAGAATGTTTGGGTTCGATCCAGAAGACAGTACTTTGCCTTATGGGTGCGGTGTCGCCGATGATCGGGGCTATGACCGTCTTCACCGCCGCCGGGGAGCGGCTTGCGATCGAGGAGGCGCGGGCCCAGTTCCGCGCCGGTGTCGCCTATCTCGACACCCCCACCTACGGGCTGCCGCCGCGCGCCGCGCACGAGGCGATGCTGGCCTCCGAGCGGGACCGCGTGACCGGGCGGATGAGCACGGCCGACGCCGGTGAGGCGGTGGAGCGGTCGCGGGCGGCGTTCGGGCGGCTGATGGGCGTGCCGCCCGAGCGGGTCGCGATCGGGCCGCAGGTGTCCTACTTCGTGGGCCTGGTGGCGGCGTCGCTGCGGCCGGGCTCGAGGGTGCTGGTGGCCGACGGCGACTTCACCTCGCTGCTGTTCCCGTTCCTGGAGCGCGCCGAGCGGGCCGGTGACCTGGTGGTGCGGTCGGTTCCGCTGGAGCGGATCGCCGAGCGGGTGGAGCCGGGCGTGGACCTGGTGGCGGTGTCGGCGGTGCAGTCGGCCGACGGGCGGATCGCGCCGATGGAGGACCTGATCGGCGCGGCGCGGGCGCACGGGGCGCGGATCCTGCTGGACGCGACGCAGGCCGCCGGGTGGCTGCCGCTGCCGGCCGACCGCGTGGACCTGCTGGTGTGCGGCGCCTACAAGTGGCTGCTGAGCCCGCGCGGCACCTGTTTCCTGGCCGGCTCGAGCGAGGCGCTGGCGGCGCTGCCGGCGCTGTGCGCGGGCTGGTACGCGGGCGAGCGGGTGTGGGAGTCGGTGTACGGGGCGCCGCTGCGGCTGGCCGCCGACGCGCGGCGCCTGGACCTGTCCCCGGCCTGGCAGAGCTGGATGGGCCTGGCCCCGGCGCTGGAGCTGCTGGGGCGGGTGGGCGTGCCGGCGATCCACCGGCACAACGTGGCGATGGCGGACCGGTTCCGCGCGGGCCTGGGCCTGCCGCCGGGGGAGTCGGCGATCGTGTCGGTGCCGGTGGCCGAGGGGACGGCCGAGGTGCTGGCCGGGGCCGGGGTGGCGGCGTCGATGCGGGCCGGGCGGCTGCGCTGCGGCTTCCACCTCTACACCACCGAGGAGGAGGTGGACCGTGCGGTGGAGCTGCTGTCGGGCCGCGTCGTCGCCCGCCCCTGACCCCGGATCGCGCGTTGCCCGGTGAACCCGCCCGTTTCCCGATAATCTGGGCGCCACGGGACGTGCACCGGGGCCTGGAGGGGTGCGGCGGTGGGAGCGGAGCATCTGGCGGCGTTCGCGGTGACGATGTGCCTGGGCGCGATGTCACCCGGGCCGGACTTCGCGCTGGTGGTGCGGCACGCGGCCGTGGGCGGGCGGCGCGGCGGGACGGCGACCGCGCTGGGCGTCGCCGCCGGGGTGCTGATGTGGGCGGTGACCGCCGCGCTGGGGGTGGCGGCGCTGCTGGCCGCCTCGGCCACCGCGTTCACCGTCGTCAAGATCGTCGGCGCGGTGTACCTGCTCTTCCTGGGGGTGCGGTCGCTGCGGGCGGCGGCCAGGCGCACCCCCGGCGACACCGACGACACGGGCGAGACCGGTGGCGGCGGGGCCGCGTCCCCCTGGCCGTGGACGGCGTTCCGGCAGGGGCTGCTGTGCAACGCGCTGAACCCGAAGGCGGCGGTGTTCTTCGTCGCGCTGATGCCCCAGTTCCTGGGCGGGCATCCGGCGGTCACCGACACGCTGCTGCTGTCGGCGGTGGCCGCGGCCGTGGCGGGCGTGTGGTTCCTGCTGGTCGCCAACGTGGTGGGCGCGCTGCGCCGGGTGATGGCGCGTGACCGGGTCCGCCGCGCCATCGACGGGCTGACGGGCACGGCGATGATCGGTCTGGGCCTGCGCCTGGCCGCCTCCCGCGCCTGACCTTGCGTGCCCCCGGCCGGGGGTGGCCGATCGGTGCTCGCCGGGGTCGCGGACGGTTGTCAGGCCGATCGGGCGCGTGAATAATCCGAACAGAAGAAACTTTCCCTCATTCGGAGTAAGGCGCACATTAACTCCACGGAAGGTCTTTTCACCTTCAGGTAAGGAGACTCCGGTGTCCCTTTCCTCCGCCTGGCGGGAGCACGCCGGTTCCGGCGCCGCCTTCCTCTTCCCCGGCACCGGCTCGTCGGGCGTCCCGGATCTGCGGGCGCTGGCGGGCGCGCACCCGTCCGCTCCGGCGCTGGTGGAGGAGGTGGCGGACGCCGTCGAGGAGGCCCTCCACCACACGGTTGCCGGGCCGGGCGGGGAGGACGCGCCGCGGTGGCCGTCGATGCGGCGGGTCCTGCTGGAGGAGCCGGAGGAGTTCCGCACGGTCGCGGATGTGCCGGGCGTTCCGCAGATGGCCTCCTACACCGTGTCGGTGGCGGTGGAGCGGGTGCTGCGGGCGGCGGGGGTCGAGCCCGGTTTCGCGGTGGGGCAGAGTTTCGGTGAGCTCCCGGCGATGGTGTGCGCGGGGGTGTTCACCGTGGGTGAGGGCGCGGTGATGGCCGCGAGCCTGGTGCGGGTGCTGGCCCGGTACGGCGCCGGTGGCGGGATGGGCCTGGTGGCGGCCGATGAGGGCGGGGCGGCGGAGCTGATCGCGGCGGCGGGCGCGGCGGGGCGGGTGGTGGTGGCCTGCCGTAACGCGCCGTCGGTGACGGTGGTCAGCGGCCCGTCGGGTCCGTTGGAGCGGGTGCTGGAGGCCGGGCGGCGGGCGGGGGTGCGGGCGGTGCGGCTGGCGGTGCCCAACCTGTCGCACCATCCGGCGATGGCGGGCGCCGACCGCGAGTGGTACGGGCTGATCCGGCGGTTCCCGCAGCGCCCGCTGCGGGTGGCGGTGCATTCCCCGGTGCGGGGCCGCGCCTACCGGGACGGGGACGATCTGCATCGCGCGCTGGCCGAGTGCATCGTGCGGCCGGTGTCGCTGCCGGAGACGCTGCGGGCGGTGCACGCGGCGGGCGCGTCGGTGTTCGCGGAGGCGGGCGCGGGTGACGCGCTGTGCCAGTGCGCGCGGCTGTGCGTGCCGGGCGCGCGGACGCTGGTGCCGCTGCCGCCGCGTCCCCGCCGTGCCGCGGCGGCCGGGGGCCGCCCCGCCGGCGCCTGACCCGTCCCGCCGGTTCAGCGAGGAGAGCACCCGCGGCAAGGGCGCGCAGGGGCGCGCAGGGGTGCGGAGGGAGCGCGGAGGGAGCGCGGAGATGGACGTTTCCGGTTCGGTCGCCGGTCCGGATCTGCTGCGGTTCGTGCGCGGCCCGGCCCCGGACGGCGGGGCGGGGGCGATGGCGGCGCGGGCGGTGCCGGGCGCGTTCTTCGCCTATCCGGACGGGCTGGCGCCGCGTGAGCGCCAGGCGCTGACCTACCGGCGGCTGCGGGAGGCGGGGAGGAGCGCGCCGCCGGCGGCCGAGCTGCTGGCCGACCCGCCCGCGCTGTGCGCGCTGCTGGAACGCGCGGCGGTCGCCGATCCCGCCCTGTTCCATGTGATGCTGCTGCACTACACGCTGGCGCTGGGCCCGATCCTGCGGCTGGGCGCGCCGGGTGCGGGCCCTGAGCGCCGGCGCGCGGATCTGGAGTCGATGGCCTCGTTCGGGACGCTGCTGATGACCGAGCTGGGCCGCAGCAACAGCCATCTGTCGCCGCGCACGGTGGCCCGCTACGACGCGGCGGCGGGGGAGTTCGTGCTGGACACCCCGGACGCGCGGGCGGTGAAGTTCCCGACCAACACCGCGCATCCGCTGGTGCCCAAGACCGCCGCGGTGTACGCGACGCTGGTGCATCAGGGCGCCGAGCGGGGGGTGTTCGTGTTCGTGGTGCCGCTGCGCGGCCCGGACGGGGCGCCGCCGCCGGGTGTGCGGATCCTGCCGGCGCCCGACACCACGGGTTTGCCGGTGGACTACGCGGCGGTGCGGCTGGAGGGGGTGCGGGTGCCGCGGGAGGCGTGGCTGAGCGACGGCGCGTCGCTGGGGCCGGACGGGTCCTTCCACGATCCGGCGGGGGACGCGGCGCGGCGGCTGACGCGGTCGATGGGGATCGCGCCCGCGGTGTGGCGGGCGGTGATCTCGGCGATGGCGGCGGTCACGCGGGCCTCGGCGGCGACGCTGCTGGCGCATTCGGCGGGCCGTGTCACGCTGGGGCGGCTGGCCCCGCTGCGTCCCCTCACCGACTACGGCAACCAGCGCGAGGCGGTGCTGTCGGCGCTGGCCTCGGCGTACGCGCTGACGGCGGTGGCCTGGCACGTCAAGGGCTCGCGCACCGCCGCGGACCCGCACCCGGCCCCGGACCCGGAGGGTGGCGCGGGGCCGGTCACGGCGTGGGCGCCGTGGTCGGCGGTGGACCGGGACCTGGCGTTGCTGAAGGCGGCGGCGACGGCGGAGGCGGACGCCACGGTGTCGCTGTGCCGGACGCATTGCGGCGCGCCGGGGTTGACCGGCACCGACCGGCTCAACGCCTACCGGGGCCTGACGCACGCCTATCTGAACGCCGGCGGCGACAACGACCTGATCCTGTTCGACACGGCGCGGGCCATGGCCGGCCTGGACGGCTACCGGCCGCCGCGGTGGCAGGCCCCGCCGCCGGACGGCGGGGACCTGCTGTCGCCGCCGGTGTGGCTGGGGGCGGCCGCCGCGTGCGAGGAGCGGATGCGGGCGCGCCTGGCGGGCCGGGTGGAGGCCGCGCGACGGGCGGGGCTGGACGGGTTCGCCGCCTGGAACGCCAACCTGACCCTGGCCGCCCGCACCGCCGAGGCGTGCGCGGACCGTCTCGTCCTGGAGATCCTCACCGGCGCCGCCCCGGGAGGCGGCGGTCCGGACGCGCCGGTTGACGTGCCGGAGGGGGCGCTGGGCGATGTGCTGCGCCTGTACGCGCTGGGGTGGATGGACCGGCGCGGCGGGCGGCTGCTGAACGAGGGGGTGGTGGCGCCCGGGACGCTGGACCGGGTGTGGGAGCTGCGGGGCCGGGTGGCCGGCGCGCTGGCGCCGCACGCGGGGCGGCTGGCCGCCGCGTTCGAGCTGCCCGCGGAGATCACCGCGCCGGGCGCGTTCGTCCCCGGCGCGCACGGCGCGGGGGGCGGGTGAATCGGGGGCCTATGAGGCGTGGTTCGGCCGTGCGCGGCGCGGTTTTCCCCTACCGTGTGCGGAGGCGGATGCGGCACGCCGACCGGCGGCGTGGGCGGTGGGAACCGGCACCGGTTGACTACCGTTCTCGTTACAGGTTCTCGTGACAGACCGTACGGGTGACAGGCGTCCGCGCGGACGCGATACGGAGGTAGACACAGTGGGAGTCAGTCTGAGCAAGGGCGGCAACGTCTCGTTGACGAAGGAGGCTCCCGGACTGACCGCGGTCGTGGTGGGTCTGGGCTGGGACGTGCGGACCACGACCGGAAGCGACTTCGACCTGGACGCCAGCGCCCTGCTGTGCTCGGCGGAGAACAAGGTCCTGTCGGACAAGCACTTCGTGTTCTTCAACAACCTCAAGAGCCCGGACGGGACGGTGGAGCACACCGGTGACAACCTGACCGGCGAGGGCGAGGGCGACGACGAGCAGATCAAGGTGAACCTGGCGGCGGTTCCCGCCGAGGTCGCCAAGATCGTGTTCCCGGTGTCGATCTATGACGCCGACAACCGGCAGCAGAGCTTCGGCCAGGTCCGCAACGCCTTCATCCGGATCGTCAACCAGGCCGACAACAGCGAGATCGCCCGGTACGACCTGAGCGAGGACGCCTCGACCGAGACCGCGATGGTGTTCGGCGAGCTGTACCGGCACGGCGCGGAGTGGAAGTTCCGCGCGGTCGGGCAGGGTTACGCCTCCGGCCTGGCCGGTATCGCCTCCGATTTCGGCGTGAACGTCTGAGCGTGAACGTCTGAGCGCGGCCGCGGCCGGTGCCGCGCCGGGCCATGCCGGGCCATGCCAGGGCCCCGGGGAGAAGTCCTCCCTCGGGGCCCTGTTGCGCGTGCCCGCTGCCCGCCTTCGGGGCGGGTTCTCAGGTGGGCGGGTTCAGGTGGGCGGGGTGGTTCAGGTGGGGACGGCGGCGAGCGCCTCGACCTCGATGAGCAGGTCGTCGCGGAACAGCGCGGACACCTCGACCAGGGTGCTGGCGGGGCGGACGCCGTCGGGCAGGAACTCGTCCCGCACGGCGCGCACGAGGGGGACCTGGGTGACGTCGCGGACGAAGTAGCTCAGCTTGAGCACGTGTTCCCAGCCGGCGCCGGCGGCGGCGAGGGCGTGCCGCAGGTTGGTGAACACCTGCCGGGTCTGGGCGGCCAGGTCGCCGGGGCCGACGAGCTCGCCGGAGGAGTCCAGCGCGATCTGGCCGCTGATGACGACCAGGCGGTGGGGCGGGTCGGCGGTGACGACATGGCTGTAGCCGGGACCGGGCGCAAGCTCGGGCGGCGCGAGCTGCCCGATGGTCGTTCCAGGACGGGTTGGGTTGTCACTCACCCGCCCCACCTTAGCGGCGTGATCAAGTACCCGCGGCACGGGAACGCGCGCGGGCGCCGGGCACGGCCGCCGGGCACGGCCGGTGGGCGCGGCCGGGCCGCTGCTCAGGGGAGCAGTTCGGCGCGCAGCTGGGTTTTCAGGAGCTTGCCGCCGGGGTTGCGCGGCAGGTCCTCCTCGCGGAACCACACGTGCGCGGGCACCTTGAAGGCGGCGATCCGTTCGCGCAGGAAGGCGCGCAGCTCGTCGGCGGTGGCGGTGGCGCCCGGCCGCAGCCGCACGACGGCGCCGACCTCTTCGCCGAGCACGTCGTGGGGGACGCCGATGACGCCGCAGTCGGCGACGGCGGGGTGCTCGTACAGGGCGGCCTCGACCTCGGCGCAGTAGATGTTCTCGCCGCCGCGGATGAGCATGTCCTTGGCGCGGTCGACGATGTAGACGAAGCCGTCGTCGTCGAGGCGGGCCAGGTCGCCGCTGTGGAACCAGCCGTCGACGAAGGCGCGGGCGGTGTCCTCGGGCCGCCCCCAGTACCCCTTGATGACGTTGGGGCCTTTGATGAGCAGCTCGCCGACCTGCCCGGTGGGCAGGTCCTCGCCGGTGGCGGGGTCGACGACGCGCACGTCGCAGACCGCGACGGGCGGGCCGACGCTGTCGGGGCGTTCGATGTAGCCGGCGCCGGCGTTGTAGGTGGTGACCGAGGAGGTCTCGGTGAGGCCGTAGCCGTTGCCGGGGGTGCGGGCGGGCAGCCGCTCCTTGATCTTGTCGACGAGGGTAGGGGGTGCGGGGGCGCCGCCGAAGCTGACGCCGGTGAGGCTGGAGGTGTCGTACTTGTCGAAGTCGGGGGAGGTGAGGACCTGCCAGGCCATGGTGGGCACGCCGCCGAACCCGGTGACGCCCTCGCGTTCGATGAGCCGCAGCGCCTCCTGAACGTCCCACTTGTACATCAGCACCACGGTGCCGCCTTGCAGGGCGCTGGTGACCAGTACCGAGTGGCAGCCGGTGGCGTGGAAGAACGGCACCGACAGCAGGGTGACGCGGCGCTGGGGCGCGAGCAGGTCGGTGATGTCGCGCCCGCCGCGGACCTCGGCGGAGGCGATGCCGTAGGCGAGGCTGACGGGGTTGCCGGCGATGTTGCGGTGGGTGCCCAGGGCGCCTTTGGGACGGCCGGTGGTGCCGGAGGTGTAGAAGATGGTGGCGTCGTCCTCGGGGTCCAGGGGCACCTGCGGCGGGGTGGTGGCGGGGTCGACGTCGCCGAGCACGTCCTGCCAGGCGCGGGCGCCGGGCGGCAGGTCCCGCGCGCCGCCGGTGCCGGGGCGGGCGACGATGGCGGGCACGCCCAGGCGGGGCAGGGCCTCGGCGAGCCGTTCGGCGCGCTGGGCGTCGGCGACCAGCACCTTGGCGCCGCTGTCGGTGAGGCCGTACTCCAGTTCGTGGGCGGTCCACCAGGCGTTGAGGGGGACGACGACGGCGCCGGCGATGGCGGCGCCGAAGAACGCCACCGACCATTCGGGGAAGTTGCGCATGGCGATGGCGACGCGGTCGCCCTTGGCGACGCCGTAGTGGTCGATGAGGCGGTGGGCGAAGGTGGCGGCGTGGGCGTAGTGCCCGGCGAAGGTGAGCCGGTCGTCCTCGTAGACGAGGTAGTCGGTCTCGCCGTGGCCGCGGGACAGCTCCAGGATGTCGCGCAGGCTGGTCGGGGCGTGCTTCCAGACTCTGGTGCGCACGCCGCGGATGTCGATCTCGTCGAGCTCGAACAGCTGCCCGGGGGCTGTCAGGGCCTTGCGTACCTCGGCGACGCTCTTCACACGCGACCTCCCTACCGTCCGCCGCGACGGGACCCGGGTGGTCCCGAACCCGGTTCGGCCGGTCTCGTGGGGAATGTATGGCGGCGCCGCCCGTCAGGTCAACGCGGTGTTTCCGGTGCGGGTACGGGTGGTGAACCCGGGCGGCCCGGCCCCGCCCGGCCGCGGGGCCCGCCGAGACCGGGGTGAGGCCGGGGGTGAGGCGGGCCGGGGCGGGCCCGTGGTGCTGCGAGAATGGGGGGCATGACCGAGCGCAAGCCGATCGAGTACTGGCTGTCGGACATGGACGGGGTCCTGGTGCACGAGGGCCGTCCGATCCCGGGGGCCGAGGAGTTCATCACCCGGCTGTCGCGGTCGGGCACGCCGTTCCTCGTCCTGACCAACAACTCGATCTACACGCCGCGGGACCTGTCGGCCCGGCTGGCCTCGATGGGCCTGGTCGTGCCGGTCGAGTCGATCTGGACCTCCGCGCTGGCGACCGCGCAGTTCCTGTCCGACCAGCGCCCCGAGGGGTCGGCGTACGTGATCGGTGAGGCGGGGCTGACCACGGCGCTGCACGAGGCCGGGTACATCCTGACCGACATCGATCCCGAGTACGTGGTGCTGGGCGAGACCCGCACCTATTCGTTCTCGCAGATCACCCGGGCGCTGCGGCTGATCGAGGGCGGCGCCCGGTTCATCGCGACCAACCCCGACCCGATCGGCCCGTCCACGGAGGGGTCGCTGCCGGCGTGCGGCGCGGTCGCCGCGATGATCACCCGTGCGACGGGGGTGGACCCGTACTTCGTCGGCAAGCCGAACCCGCTGATGATGCGGACGGCGCTGAACCGGGTGGGCGGCCATTCGGAGTGCACCGCGATGATCGGGGACCGGATGGACACCGATGTCGTCGCGGGCGTGGAGGCCGGGCTGGAGACGATCCTGGTGCTGAGCGGGGTGACGTCGAAGGAGGAGATCGACCGGTTCCCGTTCCGTCCCTCGCATGTGGTGCCGTCCATCGCCGACGTGCTGCCGATGCTCGGCGAGCGTTCCGGCGCCTCCGCGGGCGGCGACCTGCCTGCCTGACCCGCAGGCCCGCCCTGCCCGCCGCCCCCCGACCGCCGGCCCTGCCCGCCGGCCCGGCGTGGCCGTCCGGTCCGGCTGCCCTGCCCCCGGTTCCCCCAACACTGTCACTTTGGGCGATCGTCTCGCTACAATGCGTGATGATACGTGGACGATCTTCGCGATGCGCCGGTCAGAAGGGGTGTCGCGGCCGGGGGGCGGGGAGCAATGCAGCGACTCAGGAGGCCCGGGCGGGTTCCGGCACCGACGCGGCCCGCGGGACGCCGCCGGCACCGGCGGCGGCGCCGCAGGGCGTGGGCGGCGGCGTGGACGCGCCCGCACCGGCACGGCTGGACGGGATATCGCGGCTCACGGGCGGCCCGCGTACGCAGGCTGCCGGGAGGCGCGGTGACCGTCGTGGCGGCGGCGGTGACGGTCGTCGCGGGCGCCGGCCTGGCGCTGTGGGCTCGGACAGGCACCGCGGGCGACGCCGTGGTGAGGGGCGGCGCGCGCACGCACGCCCACCTGGCCCACCCGGGCGGCACGCCCGCGGGCTCCGGCGCGGAATCCGCGCGTTCCGGGCCGGGCGCGGATGCGGCCGCGCGGGCGGGGGTGGTCAACGGCAGGCGTCAGCCGCCGCGGGTACGGGTTCCGTGGTCGGCGTCGGGCCGTTACCTGGTGGTGCCGGGGTCGGCGCAGGCGCCGCCGGGTCCGGGCCGGGTGGTGCGGTACGCGGTGGAGGTGGAGCGGGGCCTGCCGTTCGCGGCCGGGTCGTTCGCGGCGCAGGTGCACCGGGTGCTGAACGATCCGCGCGGCTGGGGGCGGGGCGGCGCGCTGCGGTTCGCGCGGGTCTCCCGCGGGCCGGTGCGGTTCCGGGTGGCGCTGTCGAGCCCGGCGATGACCGAACGGATGTGCCTGCCGCTGCGCACCGACGGGCTGCTGTCGTGCCACAGCCACGGCCGTTCGGTGATCAACGCGCGGCGGTGGGGTCAGGGTGCCCGCCCGTACGGCGCCGACCTGGCCGCCTACCGGGAGTACCTGATCAATCACGAGGTGGGGCACGCGCTGGGGCACGGTCACCGGTACTGCCCGGGGCGGGGCATGCGCGCGCCGGTGATGGTGCAGCAGACCAAGTCGCTGTACGGGTGCCGCCCCAACCCGTGGCCGTTCCCGCACCACTGACCCCGTCCCGGACACCGCCGTCCCGCCCGTGGGGCGGCCGCCCGGGGGCGGGCGTTAGACTCGGGCGCCATCATGCGGCTGATCAGGAACGCGGGGTCGCACGAGCTGGAGATCCGCAAGTCCCGGTTCGTGTGCACGCTGGCGCGGGCGTCCTCGGAGGACGAGGCGGTGCGGTTCATCGCCGCGCACCGCCGCGCGCACCGCGACGCCACCCACAACTGCACCGCCTACGTGGTGGGGGAGCTGGGGGAGATCACCAAGTCCGGTGATGACGGGGAGCCGGCGGGCACGGCGGGGGTGCCGATGCTGGAGGTGCTGGTCCGGCGGGGCCTGACCGATGTGGTGGCGGTGGTGACGCGGTATTTCGGCGGGGTGAAGCTGGGCGCGGGCGGGCTGGCGCGCGCCTACGGGCGGGCGGTGTCGGAGGCGGTGGACGCGGTCGGGGTGGTGGAGCGGGTGCCGGTGGTGACGGTGACGGTGCGGGTGGAGCACGCGCTGGCGGGCCGGTTCCTGGGTGATCTGCACGGTGCGGGGCGGGTGCCGGGCGATGTGCGGTACGCGGACGCGGTGGAGGCGGACGTGGCGGTCCCGGTGCCGGAGGTGGAGGGGTTCGAGGCGTGGGCGGCGGAGGTCACCGGCGGCCGTGCCCGCACCCGCCGTGGCGCGCCGGGTTTCGTGGAGGTCCCCGTCCCCTGACCTCCCGGTCCCCGGCGGCCGGGGGTTGACTTTCGTCAGTATCGGCCGGGTCGTCCCGCTTGTAGCCTGGCGTGCGTGAGCGGGGTGAACGGCGGGAGCGTGCCACGACGCTGGTCACCGGCCCGCCCCCGCCGCGCCACCGAACCCGTCCCCGCCGGATCGGCGGGCACGGCCGGTACCCGTCCGGGCCGTCCGGGCCGTCCGGTGCTGCGCGTGGTGTGCGCGGACGTGGCGCTGTACGCGGTGCTGGCGTTCCCGGTGGCGCTGGGGATGCTGGGGCCGCGGCCGGGGGATCCGGCGTGGTGGGTGCAGGGCGCGGGACTGGCGGTGCTGGCGGTGGCGGTCGCGGCGGGCCGGGCCCGGCCGCTGCTGTCGCTGCTGATCGTGGCGGGGCTGTGCTCGGTGCACGGCAACTTCGTGTTCGGGTTCCCGGTCATGGCCTATCTGACCGGTCGGCGCCTGGCCGGCGCCCGGCAGGTGCTGTGGGCGTTCACCGGCATCTGCGTGGCCGGCACGGCGTTCAACATCGCCCGTGGCGCCGCGGTCACCGAGTGGTTCCCGCTCACCCTCTACCTGGTGCTGCTGGGGGTGCTGCCGTGGCTGGCGGGCCGGGCCTGGCGGCAGTACCAGGAACTGGTGTACGCGGGCTGGGAACGGGCCGAGTGGCTGGAGCACCAGCAGCGCATCACCGCCGAGCGGGAGCGGCTGCGCGAGCGCGCCCGCATCGCGCGGGACATGCACGACTCGCTGGGGCACGAGCTGGCGCTGATCGCGGTGCGGGCCGGCGCGCTGCAGCTGGCGCCGGGGATGGCCGAGCGTCATCGCGCCGCGGCGGCCGAGCTGCGCGAGGGCGCCGCCCGGGCCACCGAGCACCTGCGGGAGATCATCGGTGTGCTGCGGGACGGTGACCCGCCCGCCGCGTTCACGGGCGGGCAGGCGCTGACCAGGCCGGCGGGGGAGAGCATCGCCGAGCTGGTCGAGCGCGCCCACGCCTCCGGCATCCCGGTGCGCCTCACCGGCCCCGAGCCCCCCAGCGGGGCGGGCGAGGACGGCGGGGAGCCCGAGCCGGCGCCGATGGTGCGGCTGGCCGCGCACCGCGTGGTGCAGGAGGCGCTGACCAACGCCGCCAAGCACGCTCCCGGAGCGCCGGTCACCGTGAGCCTCGCCCGTACCGGCGAGGCGATGGTGGTGTCGGTGGTGAACCGCCCCCCGCCACCCCGAACCACCTCCACCGGCCCGGCCGCCGACGGCGGCGGCGGCCGGGGGCTGGCGGGCCTGGACGAGCGCGTGCGGCTGGCGGGCGGCACCCTGCGCGCCGGTCCCACAGACGACGGCGGCTTCCGCGTGCGGGCCGAACTGCCCCTCACCCCGCCCGGCCACGCCCAGGACCGGGACGGCCCCGCCCCGGACCCCGGAGACGCGGGAGAGACCGCGGACACCCCGTCCCCGTCCGGTGCGGGGGCGCCGTGGCGCGGCGGGACACAGGAGGCGCTGTCGGAGTCGGCGCGGCGCCTGGCACGGGCGCGCCGCCGGGTGCGGCGCGGCCTGGTCACCGCGATCGCCGTCCCGGCCGGGCTGCTGGCCGCCCTGTCGGCGGTGATGGTGGCCTACTACGTGTACGCCACCCTGAACTCGGTGCTGAGCCCCCACGACTACCGGGCGCTGCGGATCGGCGCCGAGCGGGCCGCGGTGGAACGGGTCCTGCCGCCCCGGCAGTGGATCAGCGCGGGCGCCGCCCGCCGTCACCATCCCGAGCCGCCGGGCATGACCTGCCGCTACTACCGCCCCCACGCCAACGTCCTGGGCATGAGCGCCTTCTACCGGCTGTGCTTCCAGGGGGACCGGCTGGCCCGCAAGGACGTCCTGGGCCCGCTGCCCTCCGAGCCCGGCGACAACGACTGACAACGACCGTTCAGGGAAAGGGGCCGCGCGCGGTGATCCGGGTTCTGCTGGCCGACGACGAGGCGATGATCCGCGCCGGGGTGCGGGCGATCCTGTCCGCCGACCCGGGGATCGAGGTCGTGGCCGAGGCCGGCGACGGCCGCGAGGCGATCGACCTGGCGCTGGCGCACCGCCCCGACGTCGCGCTGCTGGACATCCGCATGCCGCGCCTGGACGGCCTGGCCGCGGTGCCCGAGCTGCGCAGGCTCGTCCCCGGCACCGCGCTGATCATGCTGACCACGTTCGGGGAGGACGACTACATCGCGCGCGCCCTGTCGGAGGGCGCCAGCGGGTTCCTGCTGAAGGCCGGGGACCCCCGCGAGCTGATCGCGGGGGTGCGGGCCGTCGCCGACGGCGCCGCCTACCTGTCACCCAGGGTCGCGCACCGGGTCATCACCGAGCTGGGCGGCGGCCGCATGTCCCAGGGGTGGGCCGCGCGGCGCCGCACCGGGTCGCTGACACCCCGCGAACGCGAGGTGCTCGCGCTGGTGGGCACCGGCCTGTCCAACGCCGAGATCGCCCGCCGCCTGCACGTGGTGGAGGGGACGGTCAAGGCGTACGTCAGCGCGATCCTGACCCGCCTTCAGGTCAGGAACCGCGTCCAGGCCGCGATCATCGCCTACGAGGCGGGCCTGGTCCCCGAAGACCGCACCTGACCCTCCCGCCCACCCCGGGGGAGGGGCCGCGCCCCGCCGGTCTCCACCGGCCCGTCCTGCCCGCCCTGCCCGCCCGTCCGCTCCCCGGTGCCGCGGCGGCGGGAACGGGCGCGGCGTCCCCGCGCGCAGCGGACGGACTCCACCACCACGGTCAGCGTCACCGCCAGCCCGACGCCCAGCGCCACCCCGCGGATCGGGTCGTGCTCGAACGCGGCGCCGCCCGCGAACCCCAGCAGCCCCCCGTACAGCGCCCACGTCACCGCCGCCAGCGCCGCGAACGGCGTGAACGACCGCAGCGGCCACCGCACCGCGCCCATCGTGACCGTCACCGCCGTGCGCCCGCCCGGCACGTACCGGGCCACCACCAGGATCAGCCCGCCCCGCCGGTCCACCGTCCGCCGCGCCCACGCCAGCGCCGCCTCCCGCCGCGCCCGCACCCTGCCGGCCGACCTGCCCGCCGACCTGACCGCCGCCCCGCCGGGGGCACGCGGCCCCGTGCCGGCCAGCAGCCGTCCGCCCGGCCCGCGTCCCAGCAGGTACGACACGTGGTCGCCCAGGAACGCCCCCAGCGCCGCCAGCGCGATCACCGGCGCCAGCTCCGGCTCACCGGCCGCCGCGTACACCCCGCCGGTGATGACCATGCTCTCGCCGGGCACCACGGGGAAGAACCCGTCGATCGCCGCGGCCGCGAACACGGCCAGGTAGAACCACGGCGAGGTCACCGCGGCGTCGAGCACGCCCAGCACCGATCCCATGCCACGACGCTAGGAACCGGTCACGGGCCGGGGCATCGCACCAAGGTCGCCGGCCACCCCCCACTTCCGGCAGTACCCGCCCCCTCCCGCGGACGAGGACACCACCCCCGCGCGCGGGACGGCGCAACGGTTCGCCACCCCCCACCCCGACCCGACATACTTCCCACCTGTGACAACACTGCACATCTTCGACATGGACGGGACGCTGCTCCCCGGCACCACCGCCAACCTCGAGGTCGCCCGCCGCCTCGGCACCCTCCCCGAACTCCACGCCCTCGAAGCCCGCCTGGCCGCCGGGGAACTGGACACCCGCGGCTTCTCCACCCACATCCACCGCCTCTGGAGGCACCTCACCCCGCAGGACGTCGCCGCCGCCTACGCCGCCGGGCCCTGGCTCAACGGCATCGCCGAGGTGACCGCCGACATCCGCGCCCGCGGCGAGCACTGCGCCGTCATCACCATGTCACCCGACTTCTTCGCCCGGCACCTGCTCGACCTCGGCTTCCACGAGATCGCCGCGTCCCGCTTCCCGCCCCCGCCCTTCACCGCCCCGCTCGACCCCGCGGGCATCCTCACCCCCGACGACAAGGTCCGCGTCACCGAGGACCTGCGCGCCCGCCACGGCGTGCCCCTGGACCGCTGCCTGGCCTACGGCGACTCCCTGTCCGACGCGCCCCTGTTCCGCCACCTCACCCACACCGTCGCCGTCAACGCCGACCACCACCTCGCCGGCATCGCCGCCCTGGACTACCGCGGCGACGACCTCACCGAGGCGTACCGCCTCGCCCGCACCCTCCTGCCCGGCACCCCCTGACCCCGCCCCGGCCGGGCCGCCGCTGCCCTACCGTGTGTCCCACCCACCTGCCCCACCACCCTCCACGGAAGGCCCGCCCATGGCCCGAACCGACGCCCCCGCAGGCGCCGACCCCGGCGACCCGCCCGCCCAGACGGCACCCCCCACCCCGCCGCACACCACCACGAGCGCCGCCCCGTACCTGCGATGGCTCGCCGTCATGGCCGCCGCCTACGCCATCACCCACCACACCGGCGTCGCCCTGGCCTGGCTCGGCTCCATCGGCCAGACCCGCTGGGCCGACTGGATCGACCTGCTCACCCCCTACGCCGTCCTCCTCCCGGCCGCCGCCGCCCTGCACCGCGGGCAAGCGGCACGCCACCACTGGGCCCTGTACCTGGCCGGCGCCCTCACCTACGTCGAAGGCCACGGCATCCACCTGTCGGCCAACTCCGTCGGCAACGTCGCCCCCAGCGACATCGCCCACCTCTGGGACGAATACGTCGGCCACTACCTGTGGTACGGCGGCGTCACCCTGGTCTTCACCGCCCTGGCCGCCGCCCTGGCACGCCGCCCCGCCGCCACCGGCGTCCTCGCACCCGCCCTGGCCGTCCTCACCGGCCTCACCTACACCACCAACGCCCTGGAAGGCCAGACCGCGCTCGCCTCCATCGCCGTGTCCGCCGCGTTCACCGCCTGGGGCTGGACCACCCGCCACCGCCTGGGCCGCCTCCTGCTCATCGCCTTCGCACCCGCGCTGCTCATGCTCATCACCTACGGCATCTGGCACGGCGGCTTCCCCGAACCCACCGAACTCGGCTGGATCTGACACCCCCCGGCGGTCAGCCCGGGTCGTCCCGGCCCAGCAGCGGATGCACCCGCATCGCCGCCTCCAGCTCACCCGGCAGCTCATCCCGGTAACGCCCCAGCGTCGACAGATCCGAATGCCCCAGCACCCGCCGCACCGCATCCATGTCCGTCGCCGCCGCCAGCAGATGCGTCGCCGTCGTATGCCGCAACCCATGCGGCGTCACGCCACGCCGCGCCCGCGGATCCACCCGCTCCAGCACCCGATCGATCACCCCCTGCACATCCCCCCGCGCCAGCCGCCGCCCCCGCCACGACAACAACAACGCCTTGGGCTCACGCCCCCGATCCAGCGCCCGGCGCCCCTCGGCCAGATACACCTCCAGCACCCGCGCCACCGCACCCGGCAACGGCACATCCCGCGTCCGTCCGCCCTTACCGAAGATCCGCCAATACCGCACACCCCCGTTCACATAGAAATCCTCCACATCCGCCCTCGTCAGCTCCGACACCCGCGGCCCCACCGCCGCCAGCAGCAACACGATCAGCGCGTCCCGCAACTCCGTACGCTGATCACGCCGCCGCGCCGGATCCGGCGCCGCCTCCGCCAGCCCACGCGCCGCACCCACCAGCCCATCGGCCTGCTCGGCCGTCAGCGCCCGCCGCTCGGCCCGCAACCCGCCCCGCACCTTCGGACGCAGCGTCACCGCCTCCATCGGGTTCAGCTGCACCCACCCCGCCACCGCCGCGTACCGGAAGAACGCCGACAACGACCTGAGAAAACGCGCCTGCGACGACCCCGACTGCCGCGGCCCCGCACCCGCCGGCGGGCCGCCGTCCCTGCGCCGCCCATCCGGCTTGTGCGCGAACCTCAGCAGCACCTCGTCCACGTCCGCGCCGTCCAGATCGTCCAGCACCCCCTCACCACCGGCCAGCTCCGCGAACGTGTGGACATCACGGATGTAGACCTCGGCCGTACTGGCCGCCAGCGCACCGGTGGCCGCCTTGGCACGGATCATCTCGGTGTAACGGCCCACGGCCTCGCAGACCGTGACCCGCTCGACATCAGAGGGACGCACCCGCGGGACGCTACCGCCCACCCCCGACAAAACACCCGGCCATCACTCACAGTGACCAAACCCGCTCGAGCGCGCCGCAGACACCGGGGGAGCGGCCCCCTCCAAACCCACCGTCACGGACCCGCACACGCCCCGTGACCGGCCGATCCCGGCAACTGGCAGATCATCACCGTCAACGGTGCCGACGCCGGGATGCTCAGCGCTGTCCAAAGGTCCAAGAGACGGCACAACCAGCCGGCTGCCACGGACTCCAGGCGCCTGAAAACCATACAGAATCCCCGTTCTGTCCTGTATCAACCGAATTGCCCGCTTCAAGGGATCTGTAAGGCGCCCTGCGGCAAGTCACCAGGTTCACCCTGACACGCCGACCGCACACCGCGCCGAGAGAGGCCGGCGGGCTCGGCGCCGGAACGTCGGCCGGGCAGGATTCCGGCCCTGGCGCCGTTCTTGCCGAACGCGGGAGGCACTCGGCCCGGCGTCTCGGCCACCGCGCCGCCGCGCAAACAGGCGCGTGCCGCCGGAGAAGGCGCGGCCTCGGCGCGGGCCCGGCCACGTCGCTAAGCCATTTCGTCGGAGATCCCGTTCCTGATGGCTCGGGCGGCGCGCCGGTGCGAGATCCGGCGGCCGCATGTGAGCCGTACCGTCGCGTCCACGGCTTCGCGCATCGGCCGCCCGAGGCCGGATGTGACGTCGGCGTGGTGAGTGTGGTCCGCTCGCCGGTGTCCGGATGCAGCGGCTATGGGTCCTTCTGAACCCCTTCCTCCCTATGGTTGATAATGAGCATTATGTCAAGTAGCGGCGGTGGCCTGCGCCGGGCCTCCGCCCGTTGACCCCTGCCGACCCCGTTCGGTGGCGGCAGGTCACCCGGGTGGGAGTGACTCGAACGCCACCGGGGTCGTCATACGCCCCGGTGGCGTTCTGCACAGACGATTCTCACCTTGAAGCCGGCGCGGCCGCGTCCGAGCGCCCTCCGCCGCTGGCGGGGCGCGTGTGGAACAGTCCCGCCATGGCACGGCCGCCCTTTGCGGCTCGCGGCAGGACCGGCACGCGGCCGGAGGGCCGTGGCGGCGGCTCAGAGGAGTGGGCCGAGGGGGCCCAGGTCGAGGTTGAGGTCGTCGTCGGTGAGGTCGAAGTGGTCTTTGAGGCGGGTCATGGCCTCTTCGAGGCGCATCAGAGCGAGGCCGAGCCGTTCGATCTGCTCGTCGGTGAGGTCGCCGTCTTCGGCGCGGCGTAGTGCCTGGCGTTCCATGAGCCGGCGTACGAGTTCGACCAGGGTGAGGACGAGTTTGACCAGGTCGCGTTCCACGGTTTCGGGGTCGGACCGCAATCGCCGCGTGACGGGGCCGGTGGTGGGTGCGGGCCGTGCCGGGCCTGGGGGCGGCCAGGGTGCCGTGTCGTGGACGTGGCGCTTCCCGTGGAGGGGGCCGCGGGCGGGTTCGCTCATGGGGTCTCCTCTGCGGCCGTCCGCGGCAGGATGTCCTCGCTGATGGTGGTGATCAGGGCGCGCAGCGACACCCGCACCAGGTCGACCTCGGCGATGGAGATGACCAGGTCGCCGCTGATCACCACGCCGCCGGCCAGGAGCCGGTCCAGCAGGTCGACCAGCGCGATGCGTTCCATCGGCGGGCCGGTGCCCGCGTGGTCGGCGTACACGGGAACGGTCATTCTCCTGTGCCGTCCTGTGCGGTGATGAAGGAGTAGGGCGGCCAGGGCCCGGTGACCTCCACCTCGATCCCGTCCAGGCGATCGCCCGCGGCGCGGGCCGATTCCACGAACCGGTGGGCGTGGTCGTCGTGCAGTCCCTCGGCCAGGCCGGCGAGGTGCCGGGCGGCGCGCTCGCGGCGGCGCCGCTGGTCCTGGCGGCGCCTGAGGTAGGCGGTGCCCGCTCCCCCGCCACCGGACCCGCGGTCCGGCTCCTGTGCGGCTTGTGGGGGGTGGGCGTAGGCTTTCACGCCCCATTCGGTTCGGCCGGTGATGCCGTCCAGGACGCGCGTGAAATGTTCCCGCCGCTGGGTGAGGACCTGGCGGACGCGGTCTTCGTCGCGGTAGAGGGTGGCGATGCGCACCGGGGCGGTGGGGGCGTTGCGGGCGGCCAGGCCGACCACGTCGTGGTGGGCGCGCGCGGTGTCCTCCAAGAACCGCAGGTCCTCAAGGTTGGCGCGCAGGGCCTGCTCCCCGTACCGGTCCAGGCGCGCGGTGCTGACCAGCGCGGTCAGCCCCGCGGCGGTGACGGCGCGGACGGGTTCGGCGTCGACGCCGGTGGCGCCGTTCAGCGCGGCGGGGTCCAGGCCGCGCGTCACCCCGTACAGGTACACCGCTGTGCCGTCGCCGCTCACCGCCGGGCCTCCTTCCCCTCACGCCCGGAGGGCAGCGCGTCGGCTTCCAGGGCTTGGAGGCGTTCACGCAGCAGGCGGTTCTCCTCTCTGAGCTCGTCGGGCGCCGCGATCTGCCCGTCGTGGCGGGCGCGTGAGGACAGCGACGGGTCGTGCTCCCACCAGTCGATGCCCATCTCCTTGGCGCGGTCGACCGAGGCGACCAGCAGCCGCAGCCTGATGGTGAGCAGCTCGATGTCCAGCAGGTTCACCCGGATGTCCCCGACGATCACGATGCCCTTGTCGAGGATGCGCTCCAGCAGGTCGGCGAGGTTGGCGGGTCCGGCGCCGCCCGGCGCCGGGCCGGGCCGGGCGGCCGTGGCGCGGGCGCCGCTCCAGGGGATCTCGCTCACGTGACTTCGGTGTCCTTTCCATGGCGGGCGGGCGGTGTGCCGTGGCCGGGTCAGTCGGTGCCGGTGCGGCCCCGCGGGTAGCGGCGCAGGCGCCGGTAGGAGACCAGGTCGCCGTCGTCGTCGACCTCGGCCTGATAGGCGGCCAGGATGTCGGCGGAGTCGGGGATGCGGTGGGTCTCGACGACCTCGACGGTGACGCGCCAGCCCCCGCTCCCCCGCTCCCCCTCGTCCGCGCGGTGGCCGCCGGCGCGTTCGATCCCGATGACGCACTCGGCGGCGCGGCCGGTCATCGTGGTGACATGGTGGACGGCGCGTTCGGCGGCGTCACAGGCGGACAGCATCCTCATCCCTTCCCTTCGGCCCGCGGCGCCCGGCGCCTCAGGCGCGGCCGGTCAGCCTGCGGACCAGTTCCTCTTCACGCTCGGCCGCCTCCTGCTCGCTCATCTCCCCGGCCGCGACCGCGTCGGCGATGTCCCGCATCTCCGCCGCGACACGCCCCGGGTCGTACAGCCGCGCCTCCGCCTGCTCCTGCAGCACCTCGGCGAGCCACACCACGCCCCGCACGGGCGCCAGCGGCAACGTCAGCAGGCCGGTGGCCATGCCCATCGCTTCACGCCTCCGGAACGAAGTCGTACGGCGGAAGCGGCCCGATCAGCCGCAGCGTGATGCGGTCGGCATGCCGCGCCCCCAGGTCACGCACCGCCCCCTCGAAACGGTCCCGGCGGTCACGCGAGACCAGGAACGCCGCGTCCACCACGTCCTCCTGCCGCGCCGGCGGCTTGCGCACCAGTGCCTCGGCGGCCGGCGCCAGCGCCTCCAGCAGCGCCTGCCCGTCACGGTCACGGCGCCGCTCCAGCGACTGCGCGATCATCTCGCCCAGCCGCACCCGGTCGTAGTGGGCGGCCTCGGCGGCACCGTCCGGGACCCGCCTGATCCGGTCGTTGAGATCGGCGATCTCCGGCTCCTCGGCCAGGGCCTCCCGCAGCACCGCGTCCTGCACGTAGGTGCCGCGCACCCGCAGCTCCACACGCCCGTCCAGATGGTCCAGCACCTCCGCGAGCCGTTCGGCGTTGGCGGCCAGCAGCTCCTCGCGCACCGCGCCCGGCCCGGCCAGTACCGCACCGAACCGGAACGGCGCCACCACCCCACCGGCCTCCAGGAACGCCTCCAGCACCCGCTGATGCGCCACCAGATCACCGCGCTCCCCCAGAGGCCGCTGAACGGGCAGATCACCGGCCACGGCCGCGCATCGCTCATGCTCGATCAGCCGGACCGGCTGGTCCGCGACCCCCGTCAGCGCCTCGGGCACCGCGACGCCGGGACGGGTGACGCCGTACACGTACTGCGGAACCTGCTCACCCTGCTCCGGGCCTGCGGTGGTCATTCCTGGTCCTCCTTGCGGGACGGACGGCGCCGCGCCGGCTGCCGCTCCTTCTCCTCGGAGTCCTCCTCGGAGCCCTTCTCGGGCTCGGAACCGCCGAAGGTCTCCTTGAGCTTCTCCTGCGCGCCCTGCAGGGCGCCCTTGGTCTTGCGGCCGGCACCCGACTCGGTCAGGCCGCCCACCATCTCCGGCAGCCCCTGGGCGTTACCGGTGCCGGCCAAGTCGAGGCGGTTGCACGCCTCGGCGAAACGCAGGTAGGTGTCCACGCTGGCCACCACGATCCGCACGTCCACGGTCAGGATCTCGATACCGACCAGCGCCACCCGCGCGTACAGGTCGATGACCAGGCCCTTCTCCAGGATCAGGTCGACCACGTCGGCGAGCGTCCCACCACGCTGCCCGCCCTGGGATTGCTGGTAGGTGGTGCCGGAGGTCTGCTGGGCGATCGGCCCGCTCATCTCATCCACTCCTTTTCGGCGGTGTGCCGGCGTCGTACGCAGGCCGGGTCTCGTACCCGAGCACAACGGACTAAACGGGCACCCGGGAAACGGTCATGACCACACCAAGAACCCCGCCCCTCCCCCGCCCTCCCGCACGCGCGCACGCCAAGGACCGGGCCGGAGACTCCACCCCGGCCCGGTCCCCGCGCCGCCGTCAGCGCCCGCGCGCCAGCCGGCGCGCCACCACCACGACCGCGCCCGCCGCCGCCACGGCAGGCGCCGCACGCAGCAACCGCCGCACGGTCATCAGCTTGCCGAGCCTGACGACCTGACCGGGCAGCGCGACCGCCGTCCCGGCCACCCGGCCGGCACCCCGCCGCGCACCCTCAGCGGTCCTCGTGGCGGTCTCCGAGGTGGTCGTCGTAGCGTCCTTGCTCTTCGACGCGGTTCTGGACGCCGCACCGGACGCGCGCGAGGCGCTCTTGGCCGCCTTGCCCGCAGCCCTTCCGGCCTTGACCTTGCCGTCCTTGCCGCCGTCCGCGGCGTCCTGCTTCACACGGTGAACGCCACCATCAGGCGTCGAGGGGGTTCCCACTGTCACGTTCCTTCCATTCCGGGGGCAGCCCGCGGCAGGACGGACGCGACCGCGCCCCTCCCGCAGGCCCTAGCCGCACTACCCGGCCTGCCCGCGGTAAACCCGCCCCCGGCAACGGGCACGACCGGATGGTCGGATCCGGCCCGCCCGCTCACCACACCCCCGCCACCCGCCCCACCGTGCCGCGCTATCGTTTCCCCGGACCGCCCCCGCCGCCGACCGGCACCGGCGGCGCACCAGGAGGACCCCATGGCGCGACGGCCACCCCGCGCCCGCACCACCATCCTCACCGCCGCCGCGCTCACCACCCTCCCCCTGCTCGGCCCCTCCACCGCGCCGCCCCCACCCGACGCCGCACCACCCGCACGCGTCCTGTCCCGCTACGAGACCTCCGCGCCCGGCAACCACATCGACCGCGACTGCGGCTACTCCGCACCCCAGCCCGGAACCCGCCGCCAAGCCCTCTGGCTGTTCTGCGACTCGGCATGGACGGGCACCCACCGCGGACTCTGGTTCGGCGCCACCGCCGCCACCGGCCCCTACCGCCCCCGCCGCGTCCCCCCCAGCCCCACCCCACTCCCCCCCCCCCCCCCCCCCCCCCCCCCCCCCCCCCCCCCCCCCCCCCCCCCCCGCCCCGCCTCCCCACC